>JADYYZ010000401.1 GCA_020853405.1 Acetobacteraceae bacterium | reverse complement strand
TGGGCCTGCTTCGGCCCGACCCCCTGCACCGAGGGGGCGTGGGATCTCTACTGGGTCGTGGTGCACCCGGGCGCGCAGGGCGCCGGCCTCGGCCGCGATCTGGTCGATGCGGCGGCGCGGGCGGCGGCAGCGGGCGGCGGGCGGGGCCTCTATGCCGAGACCGCCGGCAAGCCGCAGTATGCACCGACCCGCGCCTTCTATGCTGCGGCCGGCTTTCGCTGCCAGGCCGAGCTCCCCGATTTCTACGCCCCCGGCGATGCCAAGCTGATCTTCCGCCGCCCCCTCGCCTGAGCCGCCCTTGCGGCGGGCGGGCGCCCGGGGCGAGACTGCCGCGCGAGGCCGACACGTTCAGGCGGGGAACCAGGTGATGCGGCATGCCGGGCGTGCCTCGGCCGTGCTCGCCAGCGTGCTGCTGGCGGCGTGCTCGGCTACCGATTTCAGCCCCCCGGCGCTGGCCTTCGGCCAGGCGGTCACGGAGGGCGGCAGGTTGGTCGAGGTTCTCGACCAGGAACGGGCCGAGGCAAATTTCGCGCTGCGGCGGGCAGCGATCGCGCAGCGTGCCGACCAGGTGGTGGTGCGCGCCGCCGACTGCCGGGCCGGCGCCGCGGCCGGCGAATGCGTGCTGCGCGCGGGCCCGGGCCGGACGCCAATGGGGCAGGTGGCGCCGGCGGCGCGGCCGGGTGAGCTGGTTGCGGCGCTCGAGCGCTATGCCGAGGGCCTGGCCGGGGTGGCATCCGCCCGCGATGATGCCGACCTCGACGTCGCCAGCCGGCAGCTGGAGGCTGCGCTGGACAGCCTCGGCAGGGCCGTGCCGCAGACCGGGGCGGCGGGCATGGTGGTCGGCCCGGCGCCCGGGATCCTCGCCAATATCCGTGGCCTCGCGTCGGGGCAGCGCCGTTTCGCGGTAATGCAGAATGCGATCAACGCTGCCGACCCGGCGGTACAGCAGGCGGCGGGCGAGCTGGCCGCGACGGTGGCCGGCCAGCGCGAGGCGGCGCTCGATGACCGCGCTGCCCTGATCGCCCGGCTCGCGGCACTCTACAACGCCACCGAACCCCGCCCGGGGATCGAGGGCGCTGCCGCCAGCGCCAGCCGCGAGGCGCTGCTGGCCCGCCTCGCTGCCCTGACCGCCGCCCAGCGCCAGCTGCTGGCCGACGAGCCGAGCGCGGAACTGCGCCGGCTGGGCGAGGCGCACGCCGCGCTGCGCGCCGGCATCAATGACCCGACGCCGCCGCACGCGGCGCTCACCAACGAGCTGAGGCGGCTTGCCGAGCGGCTGCGGCGCGCCGCCGACGCGGCGATGCGCCTGCCGCTGGCCTGATCGACACCGCGCTGCCGCCTCGCGGGCACCGCTGCCACTTGGCAGGGGCAGGGTGGCGCCGCATATGCTGTCACAGGGGGCAGCGCCAACGCTGCCTGCCCCCCTCGCTTGGCTGCCCGGCACACTTGGCCGCGCCCCCCGCGGCCGCAGGCCGGGCGGCTGCCCCGCCCCGCCTCCCCCAGGCGGGGCGGGGCTTTCACTTGCGGCGATCATCCGGCACAAAGTCTGGCGCAGATCGCATAAAGGGGAGGAAAGACAATGCGACGTCGCGATATCCTGCTGGCCGGCGGTGGGGCGCTGGCCGGTCAAGGGCTTGGCAGGCAGGCGGCGGCACAGCCGCGCAACCCGGCCTGGCCGCGGGCGCTGACCATGGGCACCGCCGCACCCGGCGGCAACTATGCCATCTACGGCCCGGTCTGGGGCCTGCTGGCCCAGGAAGCCACCGGCATCAACATCAGTTTCCGCACCACCCAGGGCCCCAACCAGAACATCATACTGGTCGACCGGCGCGAGGTCGAGTTCGGCATGGTGACCATGGGCATCGCGCTGCAGGCCTGGAACGGCCAGGGCGAATGGACCCAGGGCAACCGCTTCCGCAACATCCGCGCCCTGTTCCCGATGTACGACACGCCGTTCCACGCGATCGCGCTGGCGAAGTCGGGGATCACCGGGCATGCGCAGCTGCAGGGCAGAAGTGTGGGCGTCGGGCCACGTGGCGGCACCCCGGGCACCTATTATCCGATGATCCTGAAGGAGCTGGGCGTGACCCCCAGCGCCATCCGGTTCGGCTCGGGCGCCGACATGTCGGGCCAGGTCGCCGACGGGCTGCTCGACTGCTTCGCGTTCGCCGCCGGCGTGCCGATTCCCGCCTTCAGCGAGATGGAAACCCAGCAGGACGTGAACTTCCTGGGCTTCACCGACGCCGAGGTGGAGAAGGCGACCAAGGCGTTCCCGGAACTTTCCCGGGGCGTGCTGCCGATGGGCACCTACCGCAAGCAGACGGCGCCGCTGCAGATCCTCGGCGTGTACAATTTCTCGATCTGCCACCGCGGCCTGCCCGACGACCTGGTCTACGAGGTGACCAAGGCGGTGATGACCAACAACGCGCGGATGGTCCAGGGCAACGCCGCCGCCAAGGAGACGCTGCCCGAGAACGTGGTGAAGAATACCTTCCTGCCGTTCCATCCCGGTGCCGCGCGCTGGTTCCGCGAGAACGGCCAGGCGATTCCCGACCAGCTCATACTGGCCTGAGGTGACGGGCGCCGGCGCGCCCCCTGCCCGGGCGGGGGGCGCCGGCGAACTGGCGGGCTGGGCCGCTGCACTGTCGGCGGTGCTGATCTGGGCGGGCTGGATGGTGGCCACGCGCGGCACGCTGCGGGGTCATGGCGGCGCCATCGCGGTGCCCGACATCGTGGCGCTGCGCTTCGCGCTGGCCGGGCTGATGACCCTTCCCGCCGCCGGTTCATCCATCCGCCCGCTGCTGCGCATCGGCCCGAAGCGGGCGCTGGTGGGGGCGGCCGCGGGCGGCTTCAGTTTCAGCCTGTGCAACACGGCCGGCCTGCTGTTCGCGCCGGCCGCCCATGGCGGCGCGCTGACGCCGACGCTGGGTGCGGTGTTCACCTCCTGTCTTGCCGCGCTGGTGCTGGGCGAGCGGCTTTCGCGGCTGCGCCTGGCCGGGCTGGGGCTGATCCTGTCGGGCGGCGTCTGGCTGGTCGGCGGCGCGTTCGCCGCCGCGCAACCGCCCGGCATCTTCATCGGCCACCTGCTGTTCGCCGGTGCTGCGTTGCAGTGGTCGATCTACACGATCATCGTGCGCGGCGCCCGGCTCGGCCCGGTCGAGGCGCTGGTGCTGTGCTCGGTCGGCTCGGCGGTGCTCTATCTGCCGGCCTGGCTTGTGCTGCGCGGGCCGCAGCAGCTGCTGGCGGTGCCGTGGACGGTGCTGCTGGTGCAGGCGCTGCTGCACGGGGCGCTGAGCCAGGTGATCTCGGTGGTGCTGTTCAATTTCGGCGTCGCCCGCCTGGGCGCGGCGCGGGCGGCTTTATGCGGCGCGCTGGTGCCGGCGCTGGCCGCCCTCGGCGCGACCCTGTTCCTCCACGAGCCGCCGCGCCCGGCCGAGCTGCCCGGCCTTGCCGCGGTGACGATCGGGGTGTGGCTGGCCAGCCGGCGAACCTCCACCCGCGCCGCCCGGGCGATGCCGCCGGGTACCTGATACCAGCGCCACGGGTTCCTGGCTCGTGGCGAGGCGACGGCGTGGCCCGCGGCCGATGCCGCGCATCGCCACGAATGCGGCCACGCATTCAGGGCGTTGGCATGATATCAGGCGGCGGCGCGCGACTGGCCATCGTCGTGCGGCAGGGCACGGATCGCGGCCTCGAGCAGGGCCTCGTCCGCCTCCGACTGGTGGCTGAACGCGCAGTGCATCAGCTGGCCGCGCTGGCCGACCACGGCGAAGCTGCGCGCCGGCAGCCCCGGCACCATCAGCGTACCGCCCACGATCGTCGGCGCGCCGGGCGGAAGCCGCAGATGCGCGCCACCGGGCGAGATGTCGACCACCCCTGCCCGCAGCACGGCGCCGTCGGCAAGCATCAGTTCGGCAGCCAGATCGACCCGGGTGCGCGGGTGGCGGCGGCGTTCGGCGCCGGTCAGGGTCTTCTGCACGACGTCGGCGAGCGCGGTCTTCAGCAGCGCAACGCTGCCGGTGACGGCGCCGGCCGATTCCCTGACCGCGCCGGCGGTGCCGGTCGCCTCCGCCGCCATGCCGGCGACATGGCGCATGCGGCCCGCGACGTCGCGGGCGGCACCGGCGGCGGTCTCGACCGCGCGCGCGACCTCGGCGGTCGCCGCCCCCTGCTGTTCCATCGCCGCCGCCACCGAGGCGGCGATCCGGTCGATGTCGTCCACCGCCTCCAGCACGCCTTCGATCGCTGCCATCGCGTCGCGGGTCGAGCTCTCGATCGCACCGACGCGCGAGGCGATCTCCTCGGTGCTGCGGGCGGTCTGGCTCGCGAGGTTCTTCACCTCGCCCGCGACCACCGCGAAGCCCCTGCCTGCCTCGCCGGCGCGTGCTGCCTCGATCGTGGCGTTCAGCGCCAGCAGGTTGGTCTGGCCGGCGATGCTGCCGATCAGCCGCGTCACCTCGCCGATCCTGCCGACGCTGTCGGCGAGGGCTGCGAAACTCGCGCGCGCCTGGCCGGTGCGCTCGACCACGCCGCGCGTCGCCTCGGTCGCGCGCGCCATCTGGCTGTTCACCTCGCGGATGGCGGAGGCCAGCTGCTGGGTGCCGCTGGCGGCTTCCTCGGTCGCGCTCAGGCTTTCCCCGGTCGCCCCGCCCACCGCCTCCGCCTCCTCGCGGGTTTCGCGGGCGGTGGCGTCCATCGCGTCGGCGCGGCCGACCAGGTCGCCGACGCTGGCGCTGACCGCGGCCACGGCGGCGCGCGCTTCCTCGTCGATCACGCCGGCCATCTCGCGCATGGCGGCGATGCGCGCGGCGGCGGCGGCCTCGCGCAGGCTCGCCTGTTCGGCAAGCAGCGCCTGGTTGGCGCGAACCAGCCCCGCGATGTGCGGGATCGCGGCGCGGAGCGTTTCCAGCGGATCGTGGCCCGCGGCCGGGATCGCACCGGCGCGCGAAAGCGCGTTGGCCGTATCCGACAGCGGCCGCAGCACCGAGCGACCGACCAGGAGCGCGCCACCCAGCCCGATCAGGATCGCCGCCACCAGGATGCCGGCGGCGAGCCAGCCGGCGGCGGCATCCGGCCTGAGGTCGAGGCCAAGCCGCAACAGCAGGAGCCCGGCCGGCACCGCGAACGGCAGGAACAGTCTCCAGCGCATCGACACGGCAAACCCCTCGCGACGGACGGCCCGGAACGGCGTGCCGAGGATCGCAATAAAGCGATAGCATCCGGTAAACCCAGGCACGCCTGGGGCCGGGCCGCGATCGGCGCATGCAAGCCAGCTCGGCCTCGCGCTTGCGCCGGGCCGCGGGCAGGGCATATGTCGGCAACGATGACGGCCGCGGCTGGCGCGGCCGCAAACGCAATGGGCGGGCTGCCATGAGCTATCGTGTCGCAGTGGTCGGGGCCACCGGGGCGGTCGGGCGCGAGATGCTGAAGACCCTGGTGCAGCGCCGCTTCCCGGTCTCCGAGGTGATCGCGCTTGCTTCCGGCCGCAGCGCCGGCGCCGAGGTGGGCTTCGGCGAGAAGCAGGTGCTGAAGGTCAGGAACCTCGAGACCTTCGACTTCTCCGGCGTCGATATCGGCCTGTTCTCGCCCGGGGCTTCGGTCTCGGCCGTGCACGCCCCGCGCGCGGCGGCCGCCGGCTGCGTGGTGATCGACAACACCAGCCAGTTCCGCATGGAGCCCGACATCCCGCTGGTGGTGCCCGAGGTGAACCCGCAGGCGCTGGCGCAGGTCGCCCGCCGCGGCATCGTCGCCAACCCGAACTGCAGCACCATCCAGATGGTGGTGGCGCTGAAGCCGCTGCACGACCTCGCCAGGATCAGACGGGTGGTGGTCGCGACCTACCAGTCGGTCTCCGGCGCCGGCAAGGAGGCGATGGACGAGCTCGAGCGCCAGACCAAGGCGACCTACGTGAACGAGAGCATCGCCCCCGAACAGTTCACGAGGCCAATCGCCTTCAACGTGATCCCGCACATCGACCGCTTCATGCCGGACGGCTCGACCAAGGAGGAGTGGAAGATGGTGGTCGAGACCCGGAAGATCCTCGACCCCGACATCGCGGTCAGTGCCACCTGCGTGCGGGTGCCGGTGTTCGTCGGCCACGCCGAGGCGGTGAATGTCGAGTTCGAGCGCCCGATCAGCGTCGAACAGGCGCGGGACGCGCTGCGCGCTGCCCCCGGCATCACCATCCTCGACCGGCGCGAGGATGGCGGGTATGCGACGCCGCGCGACTGCGTTGGCGAGGACGACACCTTCATCTCGCGCCTGCGCGCCGACCCCACCGTGAAGTACGGGCTTTCGTTCTGGTGCGTCGCCGACAACCTGCGCAAGGGGGCTGCACTGAACGCGGTGCAGATCGCCGAGACGCTGGTGGCGCGCGGCATGCTGGCCAGCAAGGCGGCCTGACCGGGCGCCTGACCGAGCGCGTGTCGGCGGCCGGCACTGCCTGGGCCTGGGTGCTCGCCGGCGGCCTGTTCGAGGTGGTCTGGGCGGTCGGGCTGAAGCGCACCGAGGGGTTCTCCCGCCTGCTGCCCAGCCTGGTGGTCGGCCTCGCGATGGCGGCCAGCCTCTATGCGCTGGCGCAGGGGCTGAAGGTGCTGCCGACCGGCACCGGCTATGCCGTGTGGGTGGGTGTCGGCGCGGTGGGCGCGGTGCTGTGGGGTATCCTGGTCGATGGCGAGCCGGCCGGGACCGTGCGCCTGCTGTGCCTGGTGCTGATCGTGGGCGGCATCGTCGGGCTGAAACTGCTGAACTGAAGGCTTCCGGACCGAAGACGGCGGGGGTGAACCATGCGGCGCGCGTGGCGCATGCTTGGCTGGGCTGTGGTCGTGCTGCTGCTGTGCGCGGGCGGGCTGCTGCTGGCGCTGCCGCGGGTCGAGCTCGCCTCGTTCGTGGCCGGGCGCGCCAGCGCGGCACTGGGCCGGGCGGTCGAGATCGCCGGTCTGCGCATCCTGCCCGGGCGCGACATCACGATCGACCTCAGCGGGCTCCGCATCGCCAACATCCCCGGCGGCAGCGCACCCGACATGGCGCGGCTGGAGAAACTCTCGGCGCGGATCAGCCTGCCTGCCCTGCTGCGCGGGGCACTCGTGGTCCGCGACGCCGAGATGCTGGGCTTCACGCTGCTGCTGGAGAAGGATGGCGAAGGCAGGCGCAACTGGCGCTTCGGCGGCGATCGCCGGCCGGTGCCCGGGGCGAAGCCCGCGAGCCTGCCGCTGGTGCACGCGCTCGGCCTCGCGGGGGCCGAGATCGTGGTCCGCACCAGCTCGGGTGCTGCCCTGACCACGCGGATCGACCGCGCGCGCCTTTCCTCGGCCGATCCGATGCTCGCAACGCTGATCGAGGCCGAGGGCGCCTATAACGGCGCGCCGATCACCGCACGGGTCGATGCCGGCCCGCTCGCTGCCTTGCGCGAGGGCAGGCCATTGCCGGTGGCGCTGCATGCAAGGTCGGGCGATACGACGCTCGAGTTCGAGGGGACGGCACGCGATCCGCTGAATGCGGATGGCGTGGAAGGCCGCCTCGCGCTTGCCGCGCCGACGCCTGATGCGCTGCTCGGCATGGCCCAGGCCGCGCTGCCGATCAGCCTCGATGTCGCGGTTGAAGGCACGGTACGGCGCGACGGCAATCTGTGGCGCATGGAGGGGATTGAGGGGCGGCTGTTCGAGGCGCCGTTCACCGGTGCGCTCGTGGAAATGAACGAGGGTGATGCCGGCCAGCCGGATGCGATCACCGCGTCGCTCGATTTCAGCCGCCTCGACCTCAACCGCATCCTCGGCCCGAACCGCGCGGACCGGCCGGGCGGGGCCGATGATTCCGACCTGCCGCTGGTCGTGCCGGAACGGCCGGACCCGCGGCTGGACGTGCGGCTCGGCGCCGGCGAACTCGCCTATGCCCGGCTCGATGCCCGCGATGTCAGGCTGGTTGCCGTGCAGCACCCGGGCCGGATCGCGGTCGAGGAGCTGCTGCTCACGGCATCGGG
>JADYYZ010000400.1 GCA_020853405.1 Acetobacteraceae bacterium | reverse complement strand
TCGCGGCTGGGTATGGCGGCCGCGTGATCATGCCGATCGTCGATGCGCCGGCGGCGGCCCGGGCGCATGCCGCCGGCGTCGGCGCCCGCCTCCGCATCCCGCTCGGCGGCACGATCGATCCGGAGCGGTTCCCGCCCATCACGCTCGATCTCGAGGTCGAGCGCCTGGGCGATGGCGAATACACGCACGAGGTATCGCGGCTGCCTGCCCATGCCGGGCCTTCCGCCGTGCTGCGGCACGGCAATATCCGCATCGTCGTGATCAGCCGGGCAGTGTTCATGATGGACCGGGCGATCTTCCTCGCCCACGGGCTCGACCCGAAGGCGGCCGACATCATCGTCGTCAAGTCGCCGGGCGCTGCCGGCCGGTATTTCAGCTTCGCGCGCACCAACCACGTGCTCGACATTCCGGGCGCGACCTCGGCGAACCTGAAAAGCCTCGGCCACAAGGTCTGCCCGCGGCCGATGTTCCCGCTGGACGATGACGTGCGGTTCCGGCCGAAGGTCGAGCTCTATCCCGCGGCGCGGCGGACGGGCACATGAGCCTGCGTCCCCGCACCCTGCCCGGACGCGCGGGCAGATGATCTGCGATGCGCTGCCGCGCCGGCGCCTGGTGCATCTGCCGACCCCGCTGGAGGCAGCACCCATCCTGTCGCGGGCGCTCGGCATCGAGCTGCTGGTCAAGCGCGAGGACCTGGCCGGCCTTTGCGTCGGCGGCATCAAGTCGCGGCTGCTGGAATTCGCGATCGGCGCGTTGCAGGGAAGGGGCATCGACACGCTGATCGCCTATGCCGCCGTGCAGTCCAACAAGCTGCGCGACATCGCCGCGGCTTCGGCCCGCTGCGGCATGAAGGCCGTGCTGCTGATCCCCGAGGGGCGCGGTGCCGATGGCCCGGTGCGGCAGGGCAACCGGCTGCTGTTCGACATCCTCGGCGCCGAGGTGCGCGTCATCGCCGGCAACCCCGACGCGGCGGCGATCATGGCAGCCCAGGAATCGGTGCGCGACGCGCTCGCCCGCGAGGGCCGTCGGGCCGCCATCCTCGACCGCCGCCTCGAGTACGGCATCGACGCCACCATCGCCTTCGTCGACGCGGCCGAGGAACTGTGCGTCCAGCTCCGCGACGCGGGCAAATCGCCGCATTCGCTGTTCGTCGCGGCGGGTGCGGGAATGACCGCCGCCGGCCTCGCGCTCGGGCTGAAGCATCTCGGCTCGCCGATGCGCGTGGTCGGCGTCTCGGTCAGCGCGCGGGCCGCGGAACTCGGCCCCGAGATCGAACGCCATGCCGCCCGCGCCGCCGCCCGGCTCGGCATTCCGACGCGGCTTCACGCCGGCGACGTCACGCTGATCGATCGGCATGCCGCCACCGGCTACGGCACGCTGACGCCGGCGCTGGTCGCGGTCATGCGCCGCTTCGCCAGGCTGCACGGCATGGTGGTCGACCCCGTCTACAACGCCAAGGTCGCGCTTGCCCTGGTCGAGGAGGTCGGCCGCGGCACGGTCCCGGCCGGGGCAGGCGGCGTGTTCATGAACACCGGCGGCAGCCCCGCGATCTACGACTACGCCGACATGCTGTGCGCGGTTCCCGACGCCGGCGACGCGCAGCGATACGGCGCCGCCGCGGCCGGTGCGCGATGAGCACCGCTACGCCCGACCCGGGGGAATGGGGCGCGGGCGGCGATATCCGCGCCCGCCTGGGTGCGCGGCCGGTGATCAACCTCACCGGCACGCTCACCGGCCTCGGCGGCATCAGCGCCCGCCCCGAGGCGATCGCGGCGGCGGCCGCGATCATGGGCAAGGGCGTCGATATCGCCGAACTGCAGGCCGCGGCGAGCAGGGTCATCGCCGAGGTAACCGGCGCCGAGGCCGGTTTCGTTTCCGCCTGCAGCGCAGCCGGGATCTGCATGGCGATCGCCGGCGCGATGGCCGGAGATCGCATGGCCGCGATCGAGCAGCTCCCCGACACCACCGGCATGAGGAACGAGGTGGTGATCCAGGCCGGGCACCTGGTGAACTACGGCCACCCGATCGCGCAGGACATCCGCCTGACCGGGGCGCGGGTGGTCGTGGTCGGGGCGGTCAATTCGTCGTCGGAAGCGGAACTTGGCGGAGCAATCGGGCCCGGCACGGCAGCAGCCCTCTATGTCGTCAGCCACCATTGCTTCCCCGACGGCCAGATCCCGTTCGCTGCCTTCGCCGGCATCTGCCACGACCGCGGCGTGAAGGTGATCGTCGATCTCGCGGCGGAGTACGACCTGACGGGGTTTCTGCGCGAGGGCGCCGACATCACGATCCACAGCGCCCACAAGTTCCTGGGCGGGGCGACCGCCGGCATCGTCGCTGGCAGGAAGCCGCTGGTCCGTGCCGCGTTCCTGCAGAATTTCGGCATCGCGCGGCCGATGAAGGTGGGCAAGGAAGGGATCGCCGCGGCGATGGCAGCGCTCCGGGCGTTCGCCGCCGAGGACCGCGCCGCGGCCCGGGCGGCGCTCCGCGAACCGCTGCTTCACTGGCGTGATGCGCTCGCGGGCATTGCCGGCATCAGGGCCGAGCTCGACCCGGACCCGACCGGCAACCCGTTCGACCGGCTGCGCATCACGGTGCTGGCGGATGCGGCCTTCGCCGCAGCCGACGTCGTGCGGGCGCTGGAAGCCGGCACGCCGCCGATCCGCGTGCGCACGCACCAGGTCGGGCGCGGCTCGTTCGTCCTGGATGCCCGGTCGCTGGGCGCGGGCGAGTGCGAGATCGTGGCCGGGCGGCTCCTCGCGGCGCTCGACGAGGCGCGCCGGAGCACCAACCGCGGGCCGACCGATGCCGCGCACGCCTGGAAGACCGAGCGTGCCGAGGCGCTTCGCCGCTGGCCCGATATCGGGACCGGGAGCGGGCCTTGAGCGCGGGGGCGGGCACGGCCAGCCTGGTTGCGCCGCGGCCGCTGCTGCGGCCGACACCGTGGCAGCGCCTGTCGAACGATGCCAGGACGCTTGCCTTCCTGTTCCTGCTGCCGACCATCGTCGTCCTGACCTCGGTCGTGCTCTATCCGTTCACCTACGCCCTGGTGCTGAGCTTCCAGGACAAGACCGCGGGGCTTCCGGCCAGGTTCATCGGGCTCGGGAACTACGTCGAGCTGCTGTCGGACAGCGAGTTCATCCAGATCTTCTACAACACGGTCTGGTACACGGCGGTCGCGGTCGGCATCAAGTTCGTGATCGGCCTCGCATCGGCGCTGGTGCTGAACCAGCCGCGCCGCTTCAACAATGTCTACCGCACCATCCTGTTCATCCCCTGGGCGGTGCCGACCGTGATCGCCTCGCTGGTCTGGCTGTGGGTGTACAACGAGTTCAACGGCATGCTGAATCTGCTGCTGGTGCGCCTCGGGGTCCTCGATACCGGCATCGCCTGGCTGGCCGAACCGGCATGGGCGATGTGGGCGGTGATCGCGGTCGTGGTGTGGCACGGCACGCCCTTCTACACGATGCATTTCCTTGCCGGCCTGCAGTCGATCCCGGCCGAGCTCTACGAGGCGGCCGAGATCGACGGCGCGGCGGCGCGGCACAAATTCTGGTACATCACCGTGCCGTCGATGAATTCGGTCTTCACCATCACGGTGATGCTGTCGACGGTGTTCACCTCGACCAGCATCGTCACCGTCAACATCCTGACCAACGGCGCGCCGGCGAACCTGACCCAGATCCTGCCGAACGAGAGTTTCAACGTCGCCATCACCGCCGGCCGGATGGGGCTCGGCTCGGCGATCAACATGACGCTGTTCCCGTTCCTGGTGGTGCTGATCGTGATCCTGACGCGCCGCCTGCTGCGCAAGGACGCGGGCTGATGCGCTCGCCATGAGAAGGCGCAGGGCGGACCGGCTTACGCGCGGCCTCGGCACCGTCGTGCTGGTGGTGCTGGTCGTCTGGACGCTGGCGCCGCTCTACTGGATGTTCGTCACCTCGCTGAAGCAGAACTCCGAGATCTACGGCGAGGCGGTGACGCTGTGGCCGCTGGCGCCGACGCTCGAGAACTACCGCGTGCTGTTCAGCGAGACGAACTTCCCGGTCTATTTCCGCAACAGCGTGATCGTCGCGGTGGCGACGACGATCCTGTCGCTGATCGCCGCCTCGCTCGGCGCCTACGCGCTGACCAGGCTGCGATTCCCGGGGCGCCGGTTCATGGCACGCGCGCTGGTCTATACCTATCTGATGCCGAGCTCGCTGCTGTTCATCCCGCTGCTTGTCATCGTACGCGCGATCGGGCTGCAGAACACGCTGGAGGGCCTGGTGTTCTCCTATCTCGGGTTCACCGTGCCGTTCTGCACCTGGCTGCTGATGGGCTATTTCATGTCGACGCCGATCGAGCTCGAGGAGAGCGCCATGATCGATGGCTGCACCCGTCTTGGTGTGCTGGTCAGGATCGTGCTGCCGCTGACGCTGCCGGCGCTGGCGGTGATCGCCTTCTTCTCGTTCACGCTGTCGTGGAACGAGTTCATCTACGCATCCGTCCTGGTCTCGCACGCGAGCGTGCGCACCATCCCGACCGGGATTCCGAACTTCATCGTCCAGGACGTGTTCTTCTGGGGGCCGATGATGGCATCGACGCTGGTCAGCGCGATTCCGCCGCTGGCCGTGTATTTCGTGTTCCAGCGGTTCCTGATCTCGGGTCTGACCCTTGGCGCGGTCAAGGGGTGACTGGCGGAAGTCGAACCCACGCAACAGGAGGAGAGACAATGAGTCGGAAGACCTATTCGCGCCGCGAGACCGGCAGGATCGGGCTTGCGGTTGCCGCAGCGGGGCTCGCGGCACCCTTCCTCAACATCCGTGCCGCGCAGGCGCGCGACGCCAGGCTGATCTTCTGGCTGCAGCCCAACTTCAACAAGGTCGCCGACGACCTGCTGATCGAGCAGACCAGGGAGTATGCCCGCCTCAAGGGACTGAGCGAGCGCGAGCTGCAGATCGAGGTGGTGCCCGGCGGCGAGGTGGCCAAGCGGATGGCCGCCGCCCTGGAGATCGGCGCCCCGCCCGACGTCACGCGCGCCAACGAACAGGACCTGATCAAATGGGGAACGGGCGGCCACCTGGTGGACGTCACCCGCGTCGTCAACGAGATGAAGGCGCGCGACGGCGGCATCAACGAGGCCGCGCTGCCGATGGCGACGATGGGCGGGCAGATCGTGGGCGTGCCGATGGGCATCGCCGCCAACGCCGCGCATGTGCGCGCCGACAAGTTCAGGGAGGCCGGCTACAACGCCCTGCCCGCGACCTGGGTCGAATTCATCGAGGCAGGCAGGAAGATCACCAGGCCACCCTTCTATGCCTGCGGCATGGCGCTCGGGCTGGTGCCGGCGGACAGCCTGCTCGACGTGATGTCGGTGGTCACCGCCTATGGCGGCTTGCTGGTCGACAGACAGAGCCGCCCGGCGCTGGAAAGCGAGGCGACGGTGCAGGCGTTCAAGCTGATCAACGCCATGTACAACGACGACAAGATCATCCCGCGCGGCGCGCTGAGCTGGGACAATTCGGGAAACAACAAGGCGTTCCAGTCGGGCCAGATCGCCTATGCGATGAACCCGACCAGCATCTATTCCAGCCTGATCACCGACAAGAGCCCGTTCCTGGATGCGACCGTGCTCGATCGCCCGCCCGGCGGGCCGGCCGGCCGCTTCAGCACGGCGTCCACCGATCTCTACAGCGTGTTCAGGAAGTCGCCCGACCCCGAGCTCGCGATGGGGCTGGTGCAGCACTTCATGAAGCCCGAGAACTATTCGCGCTTCATCATCGAGGCGGGCGGGCGGTACCTGCCGATCTACCCGGCGCTGCTGAAGGATCCGTTCTGGACCAGCAAGCCTGCCTTTGCCGGCCTGCTGGAGGCGGCCAAGTCGGCGCAGCCGGTGTTCGCGCCCGGCACGCTCACGCCCGCGCTCAGCGAGGTCATCAACCGCAGCATGGTGGTGGCGGAAGTGCAGAACATGCTGGTCAAGGGCAAGGAACCGGCACGCGCGGTGGCGGACGCGCAGAAGACCATGGTCGAAGTCTTCAAGCGTCTGGGCGAGCCGGTCTAGCCGGCCGCCTCCGGCCCGGCTTCGGCCGGGCCGGTGTAGAATTCCGGCCAGCGCTTCTGCACCAGCGCGCCGTCGCTCGCGTACGCGTGGCAGGTGTTGAGCAGCGCCGGCTTGCGCGGCGGCACCGCTTCCGGTGCGGCGCGCTCGCGGGCGCGGCGGGCGCGCACCGCATAGAGCGTCTGGAACGCCGTCGTGCCGATCTGCTGGAGAAGTTCCACGAGGTGGGTGCAGCCATGCACGCCGCCGACCCGTTCGCGCGCTGCCCGCACGAACCCGGCCGTGATGCGCAGCCCGGCAAGCCGGCGGAAATTCGGCGTGACCTCGGGGCAGATGCGATAGGGGCCTGCCAGCGTTGCCGCCTCGGCGGTGCGGATCACCATGTCCTCGCCGACCGTGATCCGCAGCTTCATCTCGTGCAGCGGCTCACCCGGGCCGATCCAGCCGCCGCGATCCTCGTTCACGAATCCGTGCGTCTTGGTGTCGGTCAGGTGCGCCTCGATGTCGAACAGCCCGTCGTCGCGCGCATAGCCGCGCAGGGTGATGTCACGCAGGTGCAGAAGCGTGCGGGCGGCGGGGGCGGAGAGGTCGGAAGGCGGCGGTTCGGGCGGCATGGCGGGGGGATCCGGGGGTCGTGGCGCAGCGCACCATATGTGCCTGCCGCCCGGCGGGCGCCAGTGCGGGGCGGATGCTCAATCCGTGCAGCCCTCATCCAGCAGCAGCGCCCGCACCGCCTGCTCCTCGACGTCGGTGGCGACGAAGGCCTGGCCGATGCCGCGTGCCAGGATGAACACCATCCTGCCGTCGCGCACCTTCTTGTCCTTCCGCATGTGGCCGATCAGGCGCGCCGCCGAGACCGGGCGCGGCAGAAAGGCGAGCGTCGCCGGCAGGCCGGCGGCGGCGATGTGGGCCTGCACCCAGGCCGCCACGCCTTCGCTGCACAGGCCGAGCCGCGCCGACAGCGCGAAGGCGAGGCAGAGGCCAAGCGCCACCGCCTCGCCGTGCAGCAGCGTGCCGTCGAAGGCGAACTCCGCCTCGAAGGCGTGGGCGAAGGTGTGGCCCAGGTTGAGCAGGGCGCGGCCGCCCTCGGGGTCCCGTTCGAACTCGTCGGCGGCGACGACGGCGGCCTTGAAGGCGACCGCGGCGGCGACCGCCTCGGCCAGTGTCGCCGGGTCGGCAGCAAGCAGGCGGGGCGCGTTCGCCTCGCACCAGCGCGCCAGCGCCGGATCGCCGATCAGCCCCGCCTTGAAGATCTCGGCATAGCCGGCCGCCAGCTCCCGCCGCGGCAGGCTTGCCAGCACCAGCGTGTCGGCCAGCACCAGTTTCGGCTGATGGAAGGCACCGACCAGGTTCTTGCCCTCCGGCATGTTGATGCCGGTCTTGCCGCCGACCGAGGAATCGACCTGGGCGAGCAGCGTCGTCGGCACCTGCACGAAATCGAGGCCGCGCAGCAGCACCGCGGCGGCGAACCCGGCAAGGTCGCCGACCACGCCGCCGCCGATCCCGAACACCGCGGTGCGGCGGTCGATGCCGCCCGAGAGTGCCGCGCGCAGCACCTGCTCGAGCGCGGGCAGGCTTTTCGAGGCCTCGCCCGCCGGCACGATCGCCTCGATGCACTCGAAGCCGGTTTCGGCCAGGCCCTGGCGGAGCGCAGGCAGGCAAAGGCCGGCGACCGTGCGATCGGCGACCAGAACGGCACGGCGGCCGCGAAGCAGCGATGCCGCATGCGCACCCGCCCGCCCGATCAGGCCGGGGCCGATCAGCACCTCGTAGCGGCGGGCATCGAGCTCGACCGGAACGCGCTGCGGCGGCGTGTGCTGGGCCAGCGCCGCCTGCACGCGGCTGGTGGTGCCATCGGCGGGTTCGTCGGTGCAGTCCACGATGATGTCGGCCTCGGCATAGATGGGGTTGCGCAATTGCGACAGCCGCGACAGTACCGCGGCAGGGTCCTTGCCGGCCAGCAGCGGGCGGCCCTCGCGGCCGCTGACCCGGCGCACCAGGATCGGCAGCGGCACGCGGAGCCAGATCGTGGTCGCGTGCCGGCGTGCCACCGCGCGGGTGGCGGCATCCATGAAGGCACCGCCGCCGGCGGCGATCACCATCGGCGGCCCGGCCAGCAGCCGGGCGATCACGCGCCGCTCGCCGTCGCGGAACGCCGCCTCGCCCAGGCGCGCGAAGATCTCGGCCACGGTCATGCCGGCGGCCTGCTCGATCTCGGCATCGGCATCGTGGAAGCCAAGGCCGAGGCGGGCCGCGAGCCGCTTTCCGATCGCGCTTTTTCCCGCCCCCATCAGCCCGATCAGCAGGATCGGCCGCGCCGGCGGCGGCGGCGGGCCGTGCGCGGCCGCCTGGGCCGAACCTTCCGTGCTGCCTGCCGTGCAACGCTTCATCGTGACCGTCTTCATTCCGACCGTTGCCGGCTGCCCGCCCAGAGGCTAGCACGATGGGGCGCAGGGCGCGCGGGCAGGCGAGTCGCGATCTTCTGGCGGGAACTCCGTGCCGATGAGACTCTGGTGAACCGGCTGCTGCTGATCGTGGGTGCGGTGCTGCTGGGCGCGGTGGCCATCGGTGTGCTGTGGCTTGGCCTGCTGCCACCCGAGCCGGCGCCGCAGCGCATCGAACGCCCGGTCGCGATCGACCGCGCCGCACCCGGCTCGCCCCAGCCCGCCCAGCCGCCGTCGCGGCCGCGATGAGCGGCACCGCCCAGGTCGAGGCGTTCCTGGAAATGCTGGCGGCCGAGCGCGGGGCGGCGCGCAACACCCAGCTCGCCTACGCGCGCGACCTCGCAGCCTTCGCGGGCGGCCTCGGCGGCAGGCCGGCGGCGGCTGCTGCTGCCGAGGATGTGCGATCGCATCTCGCGCTGCTTCATCGGCAGGGCAGCGCGCCTCGCAGCGCGGCACGGCGCCTTTCCTGCCTGCGCCAGTTCTTCGGCTTCCTGCTGCGCGAGGGGTATCGCAGCGACGACCCGACGCTCGACCTCGATTCACCGAAACTGCCGGCGTCGCTGCCGAGGGCGCTCGAGCAGGCGGAGGTGCTGGCGCTGATCGAGGCAGCCGCCGCCGAGCCTTCCGCGAACGGCAGGATGCTGCTTGCCGCGCTCGAGCTGCTGTATGGGGGGGGCTTGCGCGTCTCGGAACTGCTGGCGCTGCCACGCGCGCCTTTCGCCGCCGTGCCACCGCCGCGGGCGATCATGGTTGCCGGCAAGGGCGGCAAGGAGCGGCTGGTGCCGCTGACCGGGCCGGCGATCGAGGCCGCCGCCGCCTGGATCGGCCTGCTCGCCGCGCGCGAGGAAAGCCCGAAGCAGCGGCGCTTCCTGTTCCCTTCGCGCGGGCGTGGCGGCGCGCTGTCGCGCCAGCATTTCGCTGCCCTGCTGAAGCGGCTGGCGCCCGCCGCCGGCATTTCCCCCGAACGCCTGTCGCCGCATGTGCTGCGCCATTCCTTCGCCACCCACCTGCTGGAGGGCGGCGCCGATCTGCGCAGCCTGCAGACCATGCTGGGCCATGCCGACATCGCCACCACCCAGATCTACACCCGCGTCGGCCAGGCACGGCTCGCTGCCACGGTGGCCGCGGCGCATCCGCTGGCACGCCCGGTTGCGCGCGGCCGGCGGGACGGCTAAGCGGCGCGGCCGATGCGCAATTTCATGGAATTCGAGAAGCCCCTCGCCGAGCTCGAGGGCAGGATCGAGGAGCTGAAGCACCTCTCCGACACCGGCGACCTCAACATCGCCGAGGAGGTGGCGCGGCTGCGCGACAAGGCCGACAAGATGCTGCGCGCGACCTACGCCAAACTCTCGGCCTGGCAGAAGTCGCAGGTGGCCCGCCACCCGGACCGGCCCAAGGCGCAGGCCTATGTCGCCCAGCTGATCAGCGACTGGACGGCGCTTTCGGGCGACCGCGCCTTCGGCGAGGACGCCGCCGTGGTGGCCGGGCTCGGGCGCTTCGGGGGCACCGCGGTCGCCGTGCTGGGCACCGAGAAGGGGGGCGACACCGAATCCCGCGTCCGCTACGGCTTCGGCATGGCAAGGCCCGAAGGCTACCGCAAGGCCCGGCGCATCATCGAACTCGCCGGCCGCTTCCGGCTGCCGGTGCTGACCTTCGTCGATACGCCCGGCGCCTATCCCGGCATCGATGCCGAGGCACGCGGCCAGGCCGAGGCGATCGCCCGCTCGATCGAGGCCTGCCTCGCCGCCCCGGTGCCGGTGATCTCGGCGATCATCGGCGAGGGCGGCTCGGGCGGTGCCATCGCGCTGGCCAGCGCCGACCGGGTGATCATGCTGGAACACAGCGTCTATTCCGTGATCAGCCCGGAAGGCTGCGCGAGCATCCTGTGGCGCGACGGCGAGCACGCCGCGGACGCCGCCGAGGCGATGCAGATCGGCGCGGAATCACTCCGGAAGCTCGGCATCATCGATGTGATCGTGCCGGAGCCGATGGGTGGTGCCCATCGCGACCCCCAGGCGGCGATCGCCGCCGTCGGCGAGGTGATGGCAGCCGAACTCGGCCTGCTGTCCACGATCGCACCCGAGGCGCTGCTGAGCCAGCGGCGCGAAAAATTCCTGGCCATGGGCCGCACGGCGCCGGCGTGACGGCAAGGGCGTGATGCCCCCCGGCCTTGCCCGCCTGACCTCGCTTTGCCTGGGCGGCTTCGGCCTGGTCGCCGGGCTGTGGGCCTGGCGCGAGCTCGCGGCTCTGATCGCGGTCCCCGACGGCGCCTCGACCATGGGGGTGCGGCTCGGGCTGGCGTCCGCGGCGCTGCTGCCGACGGCGCTGCTGCTGCTGCTGATGACCGTCGCCTCGTTCACTGCCCGCTTCGTCACTGCCGCATTCGACCCGCTTCTGGGGGCCGACCCGCGCTTCGTGCGATGCAACCAGCGCGTGATCAGCAATACCGTCGAGCAGACGGCGGTCTTCGTGCCCGCCCTGCTGGCCTGGGCGGCCGGCGCTGGCGCGGCTGCGATGCCGGGGGTGCTCGCGGCGGGGGCGGTGTTCGCGGCGTCGCGGCTTGCCTTCTGGGTCGGCTACCTTGCCAATCCGTTCGGGCGGGCGCCGGGCATGGCGGCCAGCATCGCGCTGAATTTCCTGGCGCTGTGGATGGCCGGGCGGGCCTGGATCTGGGCCTGGTGAACGGCGCGGTCGAGGACCGCGGCGGCAGGCGGACCGCCTGGTGTCAGGTCAGGCTCTCGACCCGGGCGGGCGCCCCCGGCAGGGCAGGATCGCGCCCCTGCTGGTAGGCGCGGAGCTGCCGTTCCGAAGGGATTTTCACCCGCACCTCGCCCGCCTGATCATAGAACTCCAGCACCACGATGCTGGTTTTCGGGTCGAGCCGCACGGCGGGGTTGGAAAGGATCGGCGCCCGCGGCGGCCGGTGCGGTTCGGGCAGCCGCTCCGGCGCGCCGGCACGCGGCGCAGAGGCGGTCGCCGGCGCAGGCGACAAGGTCGGCGCGATCGCGGTCATCGCACGATCTCCTGCATTGATCCCTGTTCCAGTCCGCTGCCGCCTTCCGCGGCAGCACGCGATGCTGCGTGTCGTCACCTCGAAGCAGCGATG
>JADYYZ010000399.1 GCA_020853405.1 Acetobacteraceae bacterium | reverse complement strand
GGCGAGCGCGAATAAAGCGCAAGCCCGGCGGCGAGGCAGAGCGCGATGGTGGCGAAGGCGGCGCGGTAGCCGGCCTCGCCGTCGATCGCGCCGACCACGAGGCCGGTCAGCAGCGGCAGCAGCGCCGAACCGCCGACCTGGGCGAGGTTCACCGTGGTCACGCCGCGCCCGACCAGCCGGTCGGGAAACAGCGACCTGCCGTGCGCGACGATCACCACCGAATAGCTGCCGACCGCCGACACGAGACAGAGCAGCACCACCGCGGCGATCGCGCCCACTTGCGGCAGCAGGGCAAGGGCGGCCAGCAGCACGATGCTCGCCGCCGCCCCCGCCATCGCCACAAGCTTGCGGCTGCCGACCAGCCGGTCGAGCGGGCCGTAGACCAGCACCCCGAGCGCCGCCGCGGCGGTCATCGCCGCCACCGCGTTGCCGCGCGCCACCGGGTCGAACCCGAAGGCAGCGTGCAGGAACGGCGCCGCCCACAGGCCGAGCACGGTCGCCACCGCCGCATAGGCGAAACAGTGCAGCGCCAGCACCTTGCCGAGCCCCTTCGTCCGCAGCACCTCGGCAACGCCGAACAGCGCCTCGGCAAGCGGTTCGCGCGGGCCGGCGCGCGGGCCGGCACCTGGCGGCTCGTCCTGCACCAGGCCGTGCCAGGCAAGGCCCGAAGCCGCCGTCAGCACGCCGGCGACGACAAAGGCGGCGCGCCAGCCGAACGCCTCGCTCATCCAGGCAAGCGGGGTTGCCGCCATCAGTGTCCCGAGCTGCGACAGCGCGAACACGCGCGACAGCTGGGTCGCCAGCTGGTGGCCGGCGAACCAGCGGCTGCACAGCACCACGCCGGCCATGAAACTCGCGGCGCTGCCGATGCCCACCATCATCCGCACCGCGAGCAGCGTCGCGGTATCGGTGACCACCGCGTGCAGCGCCGCGCCGATCGCGCCGACCCCGCTCAGCGCCGAGACCACGGCGCGCGGGCCGTAGCGGTCGAAGGCAATGCCGATCGGCAGCTGCAGCAGCAGCAGCGCGATGAAGAACATCGCGTTGGCAGCGCCCAGCCCCGCCGGATCAAGCCCGATATCGGCGGCGAGCTCCGGCGCGATCACGCCCAGCGCGTTGCGATGGAACTGCGACAGCGCGCCGATCATCGACGCCATCACGATCAGCCGCCATTCGCCCGCGCCGCCTCTGCCTCCCGATCGCACGCCCGCCACCTGCCGCGATGCCCCGGCGCCCGTTGTGACGGCGGCCGCTTCAGCCCTGCCGCGGCTGCGCCACCGGCGGCGCCGGCCCGACCACCGGCTCGGCGATCGCCTCGGCCTCGGCCTTCAGGCGGCGGTAGCTCCGCAGGCTGAACGGCAGCATCCCGACATAGGCGAGGCCGCCCAGCGCCATCGCCGCCCAGGGCTCGCTGACCAGGAACGCGACATAAAGCCCGACCCCGATCAGCAGCGGCAGCGCCAGCGCCTCCGGCACGCGGAAGTTCTTGAAGCTCCAGGCCGGCAGCTGGCTGACCATCAGCAGGCCCACGCCCACCAGCACCAGCGCCGAGAAGCCCGGCCAGGCCAGCGCCGAGGCGAGCCAGACGACACCCCATTCCGCCGCCGCCAATGCCGCGAACAGCGGGAACAGGCCAAGCATCGCGCCCGCCGGTGCCGGCACCCCGGTGAAGAAATGCTGGCGATAGGCAGGCAGCGGCCCGGCATCGAGCGCGCTGTTGAAGCGGGCGAGCCGCAGCGCCGTGCAGACCGCGAACAGCAGGCACGGCGCGTAGCCGAGGCCGCGCCAGGATTCCAGCGTCCAGATATACAGCACCAGCGCCGGGGCGACGCCGAAGCACAGGAAGTCGGACAGGCTGTCGAACTCGGCGCCGAAGCGGCTGGTGCCCTTCAAGAGGCGCGCGAGCCGCCCATCGAGGCCGTCGATCACGCCGGCCACGACGATCGCGGTGGCGGCGGCCGGAAAGCGGCCCTCGAGTGCGAAGCGGATCGCGGTCAGCCCGAAGCACAGGCCGATCAGCGTCAGCAGGTTCGGCAGCATGCGGTTGAAACTGATGCCCTTCAGCCGCGGCCGCCGGCGCGCCCTGAGGCGCGCACGCCATTTCCTGATCGCCTGGGCGCGCGGGCCGGGCGGCAGACGCTCCCTCATCGCCGCTCTCCGTGCGCCGGTTCCTGGGTGGGGTCGGTCAGGGCGGCGATCACCGTCTCGCCGCCGACCGTGCGTTGGCCCTCGATGACGCGGGGCGCGATGCCGGCGGGCAGGTAGACGTCGACGCGGCTGCCGAACCGGATCAGGCCGAAGCGGGCACCGGCACGCGCCAGCTCGCGCTCGGCCGCGAAGCAGATGATCCGGCGCGCGATCAGGCCGGCGATCTGCACCACCGCGATCGCGCTGCCATCGGCGAGCTCCAGCACGAGGCCGTTGCGTTCGTTCGCCTCGCCCGCCGCCGGATCGCCGGCCGAGAGGAATTTCCCCGGCCGGTAGGCGATGCGCATCACCCTGCCATCGGCGGGAAAGCGGTTGATGTGCACATCGAGCACCGACAGGAAGATCGCGACCCGCCACACCGGCTCGGCAGCGAGGCCGAGTTCGGAAGGCGGCATCGCGCGGGCAACCTCGACCACGCGGCCGTCCGCTGGCGCGACCACGAGGCCGGGCGCGGTCGGCGTCACGCGGTCGGGGTCGCGGAAGAAGAAGGCGCAGAACAGCGCCCCGAGCACGCCAAGCCAGGTCAGCGCCGACCAGAACAGCAGCCCGATGCCGGCCACGATCAGGCTGCCCAGGATGAAGGGGTGTCCGGCGCGGTGCGGCGGCGACAGCGTCGCGCGCATGGCGGCGATATCGAGCATGGTCAGACGTCTCCGTGCCGGCGGGCGATAGCACGCCAGGGCCGGCCGTGCGTATCAGTTCGCGGCGGGAAGCGTGAAGATCTGCCCGGGATAGATCAGGTCCGGGTCGCGGATCTGGTCGCGGTTGGCCTGGTAGATCAGGGTGTAGTGGATGCCCCTGCCGTAGATGGTGCGCGCGATCCGCCACAGGCTGCCGCCCGGCTGCACCACGACCTGGCCTTCGCTGAGCGACTCCGGGGGGATTTCCGCCCGCTGGAACGGCACCTCGATGCGCTGGGCGACCTGGCCCGAGGCGAGCAGCTGGTCGATCCTGAGCTGGTGCACGCCGGGCGCGACCGGGGAAACCGGGTTCAGTGCCCAGCGGCCATCGGCGCCGGCGGTCGTCTCGCCCACCGGGTCGTTGTCGACGTAGAGCCGCACCTGCGCGTGCGGTGCCGCGGTGCCGGCGAACCGCACCTCGCCGTGCTCGTCATAATCGACGACCTGAAGGCTGACCGGCGCGCGTGCCGGCGGCACCGCAGCGGCAGAGATCGCCGCGGCGGGCGGCGGCGTCGGCAGGGTGCCCGCCAGGGGCTGCGGTTCGGAACGCGGCGCGGCCGCCTGTGGCGCCGGCGGCGCTGGTGCGAGCTGCGGTGGCGCCGGCTGCGGTGGCGCTGGCTGCGGTGGCGGGGGCGCCTGCAGCAGGCGCGGCATCGCATCCGCCTCGCGCGGCAATTCGACGACAACGGGGGCGGCCGGCTGCGGTGCCGGCGCCGGCGGCGCGGCGGCCGGGATGGCGGCCGGCACGGCGGCCGGCATGGCGGGCGGCATGGCGGGCGGCATGGCGGGCGGCGCCGCGGCGGCCACCTGGACCGGTGGCTCGGGCGCCGGCGACTGGAGCGCGGGCGGTTCGGGCACCGGCAGCAGTACCAGCACCGGCGCCTTGCCATCGGTCACGGTGCCGTCGGGTGCGCGCGCGCGGAGCGAGAGTTGGGTGCTGCCGCCCGACACCGGTTGCGGCGGCACGAACACCCACTCGCCGCGCAGGTCGGCGCGCGCCACGCCAAGGGTCTGGCTGCCGGCAAGGATCGTCACCTCGGAATCCGGGGCGGCCCGGCCGGCCAGCACCATCTCGCCGCGTGGGCTCACGCGCACATGGTCGAAGCTGGGCGGCGTCGGCAGGGAGATTGGCGCCGCGACGGGCGCTGTCAGGGGCGCGGGAAGCGGCGCCTGCCGGGCGGTTTGCGCGGCGGCCTCCGGCGTCGGCGGCGGCGCGGCCGCGCCGGCCGGTCCGGCCGATGCCGTGGCGGGTGCAGGCGGCGGCTGTGGCGAAATCGCAGCCTCGGCAGCCGGCGGCAGGCTGGCCTGCGGAGGACTGGTGGGCGGCAGGCTGGTGGGCGGTTGGCTGGCGGGCGGTTGGCTGGCGGGCGGCAGGCTGGCGGGCAGCGGGCCGGGC
>JADYYZ010000398.1 GCA_020853405.1 Acetobacteraceae bacterium | reverse complement strand
GCACGAAGGTTTCACCTTCGTGCCCGCAGGCGCCGGCACGGAAGGCGAGGCGACTGGCCGGCGTCAGCGCGTGGTCGCGGGCGCCGAGCTGGCGCCGCCACCGCTGCCCCCGCCGCCGCCACTGCCGGCGGCAGCGGCAACCGCGCCGCCCAGCACGGCAAGGCCGAGGATCGGCCACAGCCAGCCGCCGACCGCCCCACGTGAGCGTTCCTGCGCCTCGTTGCCCGCCGGCTGGCCCGCCGGCTGGCCCGCCACCGTGGCAGGCGCCGCCGTGGCAGGTGCCGCCCGCGCTGGCGCAGGCTGTGTCTGAGCATAGGCAAATGGAACCGCAGCGGTTGAAAGTGCTGCGGCCAATGCAACTGTGCGCGCCAACATCCGAATCATGTAACCGCTCCCCCGGCCCACCAATTCTTGCCTAATTGTTAACAGGGAACGATGCAAGAGGTTCCGGGCGTCGGCCAGGACGGCGCTGATTGACCATCGCTGTTGCGGCGCCGCCACGGCCGCAGCGCGACAATCGCGGGGTTTGGGCTGCCGCCGGTCGCAGGCTAGGCTGCCTCTGCCGGACGCGGGCACGCAAACGGGCCGCTGCCCGCCGGAATCGGGAGAGCAAGCAATGCCCTACCAGCAGGACCTGTTCGACAAGGGGATCGAGGTGCGCCGCGCGGTGCTCGGCAAGGACTATGTCGATGCCTCGCTCGCCAGGGCCGACGAGTTCCTGATGGCGTTCCAGAACATCACGACCGAGATGTGCTGGGGCTATGTCTGGGCGCGCCCAGGCCTCGATCGGCGCACGCGCTCGCTGCTGAACCTCGCGATGCTGACCGCGCTGTCCAAGCCGGCCGAGCTGAAACTGCATGTGCGAGGCGCGATCGCGAACGGGCTGTCGGTGGACGAGATCAAGGAGGTGCTGCTGCACGCCACCGTTTATTGCGGCATTCCGGCGGGGCTGGAGGCGTTCAAGGCGGCGCACGAGGTGCTGCGCGAACTCGGCCTGGTGCCGCCCGCTTCGCCATCGCCCGCTTCGCCATCGCCCGCTTCGCCATCTGCCGCCTCGCCGGCGAAGCCCGCCGGATGAGAGTCGGGTTCGTCGGGGTCGGCAACATGGGCGGGCCGATGGCGGCCCGCCTCGCTGCGGCCGGCCACCAGCTCCGGCTGTTCGATGCCGACCACGGCCGCGCCCGCGCCGCCGCGGCACGCACCGGCGCCGAGCTCGCCACCGCCGCCACGGTCGCAACGGATTGCGAGGCCGTGGTCACCATCCTGCCGACCTCACGCGAGGTGCTCGAAGCGGTCGATGCGATGGGCGAGGCGCTGGCGCCAGGCACTGTCCTGGTCGAGATGAGTTCCGGCCTGCCTTCGGCCACCCAGGCACTGGCGACACGGCTGGGTACGCGCGGCGTCGCGGTGGTCGACGCGCCGGTCTCGGGCGGCGTCGCCAAGGCGCGCACCGGCGACCTCGCGATCATGGTGGGCGGCGCCGATGGGGCGGTGGCCTGCATCACGCCGCTGCTACGGGCGATGGGCAAGGATATCCTGCGCACCGGGCCGGTGGGCAGCGCGCATGCGATGAAGGCGCTGAACAACCTGGTAAGCGCCGCGGGCTTCCTCGCCGGCATCGAGGCGCTGCTGATCGGCAGCCGCTTCGGCCTGGACCCGGCGGTGATGGTCGACGTGCTGAACGCCTCGACCGGCAGGAACAATTCGACCGAACGCAAGTTCCGCCAGTTCGTGCTGAGCCGGACCTTCGATTCCGGCTTCGGGCTGGACCTGATGGCGAAGGATCTCGCGACCGCGCTCGCGGTGGCGCACGAGACGCGCACGCCAGCACCGTTCAGCGCGCAGTGCCGCGAATTGTGGGCGGCGGCTGCGGCGCTGCTGGGGCCAGGCCAGGACCACACGGCGATGGCGACGTTCTGCGAGAAGCTCGCGGGCAGCCAGCTTGCCGGCCCGCCGGGCGCCAGCCGTTAGCGACTGATCGGCGACTCCCGGCGGGTCGGGATTTTTTACAGCATCGGACTCGAGTCGGGTCCCCGCCCGAAGAATCCCAGGCCGTTCCGTCGGGAAACTTGACAACATGGGATCGTCGAAATTTTTATCCTGTGTCATCAGACACTTACATTGTGGCATCCAAATTGCCTGTTCGTGTTTTGGCTTTTGTGTTTCACCGCTCAAGCAACGGAGATTCCTCGATGCGCATGATGGGAACAACGATCGCGGCCGCTGCCATGTCGGCAGCACTGCTGGCGATCGGCGGCACGCCCGCCAACGCTGGCCAGGTGGTCGCGGGGTTCAACGCGAACACCCTGCCGGCCAACGATGACGGCTCGACCGGATTCGTGAGTTTCGGGCTGACGCTCGATTTCTTCGGCACGAGCTACACCGGCGGCTTCGTCAACAACAACGGCAACGTGACGTTCGGCGGCCCGCTCAGCACCTTCACGCCGTTCCCGATCGTCTCCAACGGCCTGCCGATGCTGGCCCCGTTCTTCGCCGACGTGGACACCCGCGGCGCCGGCAGCCAGCTGGTCACCTACGGCACCGGCACGTTCGGGGGCAACGCGACGTTCGGCGTCAACTGGGTCGATGTCGGCTATTATCCCGCCGCTTACGACAAGCTGAACAGTTTCCAGCTGCTGATCGTCGATCGCAGCGACATCGCTGCCGGTGATGCCGACATCTACTTCAACTACGACCAGATCCAGTGGGAAACCGGCGGCGCCAGCGGCGGCAGCAGCGGGCTGGGCGGCAACAGCGCGCGGGCGGGCCTGACCAACGGCACCGGCTTCGCCTACGAACTGCCAGGTGCCGCGATCAATGGCGCCTATCTCGACAGCGGGCCGGATGCCCTGATCGACAGCAGCAACGTGAACGATCCCGGGCGCTGGATCTTCCAGGTGCGCAACGGCACGGTCCAGCCGCCGACCGGCGTTCCCGAGCCGGCGTCGTTCGCCCTGCTCGGTGCCGGCCTGCTTGGCCTGGGCATGGTCCGCCGCCGGCGCGCAAGCGGCCACTGAGGGCGAGTTTCCTCGCGTAATGCCTAAACGGCCGGCCCGATGCTACGGGCCGGCCGTTCCGATTCAGCGTGTTCGAATTCCGGCTGCTCCGATTCAGCGGAGCCGGACGCCACCGCATAAACGCGGGAGAGGGTACGCGACAGGGTGGCGCGGCGCGCGCTACCTGGTCGGGCGCGGCGGCGTCTGCTGGTAGTCGTAGAAGCCGCGGCCGGACTTGCGGCCGAGCCAGCCCGCCTCGACATATTTCGCCAGCAGCGGACACGGGCGATACTTGGTGTCGCTCATGCCCTCGTACAGCACCTGCATGATCGAATAGCAGGTGTCGAGCCCGATGAAGTCGGCCAGCTCCAGGGGGCCCATCGGGTGGTTGGCGCCGAGCTTCATCGCGGTGTCGATCGCGGTGACGCTGCCCACGCCCTCGTGCAGCGCATAGACCGCCTCGTTGATCATCGGCACCAGGATGCGGTTGACGATGAAGGCGGGAAAATCCTCGCTGACGGCGGTGGTCTTGCCGAGCTGCTCGGCCAGCGACCGCACCGCCTGGAAGGTCGGCTCGTCGGTCGCGATGCCGCGGATCAGCTCCACCAGCTTCATCACCGGCACCGGATTCATGAAGTGCATGCCGATGAATTTTTCCGGCCGGTCGGTGCCCGCGCCCAGGCGCGTGATGCTGATCGAGCTGGTGTTGCTGGCCAGCATCGCCGAGGGCTTCAGCACCGGGCAGAGCTGCTTGAAGATGGCGTGCTTGATCGGCTCCTTCTCGGTCGCCGCCTCGATCACGAAGTCGCAGTCGGCGAACACGCCCATGTCGGTCGAGCGCCGGATGCGGGCCAGCGCCTGGTCCTTGTCGGCAGCGCTGATCGTGCCCTTCGAGACCTGGCGGTCCATGTTCCTGCCCATCACGGCCATCGCCTTGTCGAGCGCGTCGGGCTTCACGTCCATCATCGTCACCGACAGGCCGGCGAGCGCGCAGACATGCGCGATGCCGTTGCCCATCTGGCCGGCGCCGACGATGCCGATGCTGGTGATCACCGGGGCTTGCGACTGCATCTCCGGCACCGCCGCCGGGGCAGCCTTGACTTCAACGTTCATTCACTTGCTCTCCAGGGCGGCCGCCAGTTCGGGCAGCGCAGTGAACAGGTCGGCAACCAGGCCGTAGTCGGCGATCTGGAATATCGGTGCCTCGCCATCCTTGTTGATGGCGACGATCACCTTGGAATCCTTCATTCCCGCCAGGTGCTGGATGGCGCCCGAGATGCCGACGGCAATGTACAGTTCGGGGGCCACGATCTTGCCGGTCTGGCCGACCTGGTAGTCGTTCGGCACGAAGCCGGCATCGACGGCAGCCCGGCTTGCGCCGACCGCCGCGCCAAGCCGGTCTGCCACCGCCTCGATCAGCTTGAAATTCTCGCCCGAGCCCATGCCGCGACCGCCCGAGATCACGACCCTGGCCGACGCCAGTTCCGGCCGCTCGGTCCGGGTGACGTGGGCGGCGACGAACTTCGACAGGCCGGGGTCCGGGGCAGCTGCCACCTTGGTGACCGGCGCCGACCCGCCGGCGGGTGCCACCGGATCGAACGAGGCGGCACGCACCGTGATCACCCGGGTGGCGTCCAGCGACTTCACGCTGGCCAGCGCGTTGCCGGCATAGATCGGGCGGATGAAGGTCTCGGCATCGACGACGCCGGAAATGTCGCTGATCAGCGCCACGTCGAGCAGGGCGGCAACGCGCGGCATCAGGTTCTTGCCGGCGGCGGTGGCGGGCGCCAGCAGGTGGGTTCGGCCCGATGCCAGCGACACCACCAGGGCGGCCAGCGGCTCGGCCAGGCGGTGCGCATAGAGCGGATCGTCGGCCAGCAGGACCTCGGCGATGCCGGGATATTTCGCCGCCTCGGCGGCGACGGCAGCGGCATCGTGGCCGGCGACCAGCACGCTGATCGGGCCGCCGATCTTC
>JADYYZ010000397.1 GCA_020853405.1 Acetobacteraceae bacterium | reverse complement strand
TGGCCAGGGCACCGATCCCGGCCACGCTGCTGCAAGTGCTGCTTGCGTTCGCCTCGGTGTTCGCAACCCAGGCATTCCTGGGTCCGGTCGCGGCGGCGACATCGACCACCTCGCCGGCGCTGCTGCAGGCGATGATCGCGGCCGGCGCGCTGGCGGGCGTGCCGGCCGGCGCGGCGATCGCCGGGCGCACCCGCGCAGCACCCGCGGTGGTCGCGGCCGCGCTGCTGGCGGCGGCCCTCTGGCAATGGGGGCTGCTGGCAGGCGGCCTCGCCTCGCCGTCGCTGCAGGCCGGGCAGACGCTGTTCGCCTCGGCCGCGCTGTTCGCGCTGTCGCCGGTGGCACAGGAGCGGCTGGTCGCTGCGGCGGGGCACTCGCGGCGGCTGGTGCTGGCGGCGAACTTCGTCGCGGTGTCGCTGGGCCAGGCGGCGGGCACCGGCTTCGGCGGCATCGGCCTGGGCGAAGCAGGGCTTGCGGGCGCCGCCGCGATCGGGGTGCTGGCAGCTGCCTCGATGCTGCTGCTCGCGAGCGTTCCGTTCCGCAGTTGATCCCCACGCCGGCTTCGGCCATATCTTGAGGGTCCCGCACCCTGCGCGGGAGAGAGCGGGTGCAAGCCCCGCCGCCGAAGGCGCAACCGGCCCCGGAATCGCTCAGGCAGAAGGACCGCGCGGGATGGCTTCGGGATCTCTGGAAAGCAGGCACCCGCCTGCACCGACGGAGTAAGGCGCCGCCCACGATCCGCGCCGAAACTCTCAGGTTCCGCAACAGAGGGGGCCGGCCGGCGCAGTCCTTGCGCCGCGCTGCACAGTCGCGGAGGCCGGTTTGGACACACCCCTGCTCGAAACTCCCCTCGCTGCCCTGCACAAGCGCCTGGGCGCGCGCATGGTGCCGTTCGCGGGCTATGCGATGCCGGTGCAGTACCCGGCCGGCATCATCGCCGAGCACAAGGCCTGCCGCGAGGGTGCCGCGCTGTTCGATGTCTCGCACATGGGCCAGGGTGCGATCACCGGCGCCGAGGCGGCCGCGCGCCTGGAGGCGCTGGTTCCCGGCGACATCATCGGCCTGAAGCCGAGCCGCCAGCGCTACACGCTGCTGCTGAACGACCAAGGTGGCATCCTCGATGACCTGATGGTCGCCAACATGGGCAACGGGTCCGGACCGCAGCGCCTGGCGCTGGTGGTGAACGCCTCCAACAAGGCCGCCGATTTCGCCTATCTGCGCAGGAGCTTCGGCGAGGCGCTGGTCGAGTTTCCCGACCGCGCGCTGCTGGCGCTGCAGGGGCCGAAGGCGGCCGCGATCATGGCCGAACTCTGCCCGCCGGCGACGTCGCTGCCGTTCATGGGTGTCGCCGACGCGCCGGTCGGCGGCATCGCCGCGCTGATCACCCGCGGCGGCTATACCGGCGAGGACGGCTACGAGATTTCCGTGGCCGGCAGCGATGCCGCGGCGCTGGCCGAGAAACTGCTCGCCGCAGGTGCCGCGCCGGCCGGCCTCGGCGCCCGCGATTCCCTGCGGCTGGAGGCCGGCCTTTGCCTGCACGGCAACGATATCGGCCCGGACACCAACCCGGTGGAAGCCGGCCTGATGTGGACGATCGGCAAGCGCCGCCGCGCCGGCTGGGACTTCGTCGGCGCCGCTGCGGTGCGCGCGATGCTGGAAAGCGGGCCGGCACGCCGGCGGGTCGGCCTGCGGGTCGACGACAAGGCACCGGTGCGTGCCGGCACCGCGATCACCGACGCCCAGGGCAAGGCGATCGGCGCCGTCACCTCAGGCGTGCCCTCGCCGACGCTCGGCTACCCGATCGCCATGGGCTACGTCGCGACCGCGCATGCCGCCGACGGCTCGGCAGTGGCATTCCAGGTGCGCGGGCGGCGGGTTCCGGGCACCGTGGTGCCGATGCCGTTCGTGCCGCACAAATACGTCCGCTGAGCATCCAGGGGAATCAAGCATGTCGGAACTGCGTTTCACCAAGGACCACGAATGGGTGCTGCTGGATGGCAACCGCGCCACCATCGGCATCACCGACCACGCGCAGGCAGCGCTCGGCGACCTGGTGTTCGTCGAGCTGCCGGAGGTCGGCCGGGAGCTCGAAGCGGGCGAAGCCTGCGCCGTGGTCGAAAGCGTCAAGGCCGCCTCCGATGTCTACGCGCCGCTGGCCGGCAAGGTGGTCGAGGTGAACCAGGCGGTGGTCGACAATCCCGGCACGGTGAACAGCGACCCCGAGCGGGAGGGCTGGTTCTTCCGCATCGAGGCAGCCGATCTCGGCGCGGTCGCCGCGATGATGGATCGCGACGGCTACACCGCCTTCCTGGAGACGCTGTCGTGAGTCTTGAGCGCTTCCAGACGCTGGCGGCGCAGGACCGCTTCGCCGATCGCCATAACGCGCCTTCCGCCGCCGAGCGCCGCGCCATGCTGGAGGCGGTGGGCGCTGCCAGCCTCGATGAGCTGATCGCGCGCACGGTGCCGGGCGGCATCCGCCTGGCCGACCCGATGCGGCTGCCGGCGGCGATCGGCGAACAGGCACTGCTGGCCGAGCTCGCGGGCCTTGCGGCCGAGAATCGCAGCGACGTGAAATCGCTGATCGGGATGGGCTACCACGGCACCCACACGCCGCCGGTGATCCGCCGCAACCTGCTGGAGAATCCCGGCTGGTACACCGCCTATACGCCCTATCAGGCCGAGATCGCGCAGGGCCGGCTGGAAGCGTTGCTGAACTTCCAGACCATGGTCGCCGACCT
>JADYYZ010000396.1 GCA_020853405.1 Acetobacteraceae bacterium | reverse complement strand
TCGCGCTTGCCGCGAGCCCCGCCCTGGCGATCGCCGCGCGCATGGTCGCAAGGCTGCTCTGCCACAGGTCATCGGGGTCGTGCTCCACCCACCCCGATTGCGGGAAGATCTGGGGGAACTCCTCCTGGGCGGCGGCAACCGGGGCAAGTGCCGCATCGAACAGCATCGCCCGCGTGCTGGTGGTGCCCTGGTCGAGCGCCAGGATATGGCTCATCCGGCTGCGTCTCCCCCCATCGCGGTTCGCATCTGCGCGGTGCCCATGCGCGGGATGCCCATGTGCGCGGCCAGCAGCGCGTGCCCGGCGCTGGTGGCATGGAGCCCGAGCTTGCTTCGCCGCCACAGGATATCGGCAGGGGTGCGCGCCCATTCCTGGTCGATCATCCAGCGGAGCTCGCGCGCGGTGAGGTCGGCCGCGAGCGCCGGCTCAGGCCCGGCGGCGCCCTCCAGCACGGCGAAGGCGCGGGTGCCGTACTGGCGCACCAGCCGCCGCGCCGTGGCCGGGGCGAGCCAGGGGTGGGAGGCGGCCAGCCTGGCTGCCAGCGCCGCCGCGCCATCGTGCGGGAAATCGCCGCCCGGCAGCGCCGCCTTGGCGGTCCAGGGCCCGCGCATCGAAAGGTGCGGCGAAAGGCGCTGCAACGCCGCCTCGGCGAGGCGGCGGAAGGTGGTGATCTTGCCGCCGAACACCGACAGCAGCGGCGGCTCGCCCGGCGGCGCGTCGAGCTCCAGAACGTAGTCGCGGGTCGCTTCCTGTGCCCTGCTGGCACCATCGTCGAACAGCGGCCGCACGCCGGCGAAGCTCCACACGATGTCGGCCTGTGCCGGCTTGCGGCGCAGCCAGGCGCCGGCGGCGGCGCACAGATAGGCGCTTTCCTCGGCGCTGATCGCGACCTCGGCGGGGTCGCCGGTGAAGTCCTGGTCGGTGGTACCGATCAGCGTGAACTCCTCCTCGTACGGAATCGCGAAGCAGATTCGCTGGTCCTCGTTCTGGAAGATGTAGCAGTGCGGCCCGTCCCACAGCCTTCGCACCACGATATGGCTGCCCTTGACCAGCCGCACCCTGGATGGTGCCCGGATGCCGATTCCGTGCGCCAGGAACTCGGCGACCCAGGGACCGGCGGCGTTGACCAGCGCCCGGGCCGTGGCCCGGCCCGCACCTTCACCGGCGAGTTCCAGGCGCCACAGGCCGCCGGCACGCGCGGCCGCGGTGCAACGGGTTCGCACGCGCACATCGGCGCCGCGGTCGGCGGCGTCGCGCGCGGCCAGCACGACCAGCCGTGAATCGTCGACCCCGCAGTCCGAATACTCGAAGCCGCGCCGCGCACCGTCGGCCAGCGGCGCGCCGACCGGATCGCGATCGAGCCTGACGCGGCGCGTGCCGGGCAGCAGTTTCCTTCCGCCCAGATGGTCGTACAGGAACAGCCCGAGCCGGATCATCCACCACGGGCGCAGGCCATCGTGGTGCGGCAGCACGAAGCGCAGCGGCCGGATGATGTGCGGGGCGGCACGAAGCAGCACCTCGCGCTCGGTCAGCGCTTCGCGCACCAGGCGGAACTCGAGATGCTCGAGGTAACGCAGCCCGCCATGGATCAGCTTGGTCGAGGCCGAGGAGGTGGCGCCGGCGAGGTCGCCCTGTTCGACCAGCAGCACCGACAGCCCGCGCCCGGCCGCGTCGCGGGCGATCCCGGCACCGTTCACGCCGCCGCCGACGATGGCCAGATCGAAGGTCCGGTCGGCGGATTGGCCGGGAGCGTGCAGCAAGCGTCCTCCTGCGCCGGGCGGGGCTGCCGGCGCCGTGATCCCGCCCTGGCCAGCGGCCCCTGGTCAGCGGCGGGCGTTGGTGTGCCGCCATCAAGCCCTCGCCGAGAGGAAGGCGCAAGGCTGGTCGGCAGGAGCAAGGCTGGGCGCGGGTGCGGCCTCGGCTGGCGCCATAGACATTGCCTATATCACACCAGTCATAGGCAATGACTATGTTTGGCGTGTCCAGGGGCGTTTCTAACCGCAGCCAACACTATGCTTGACTGCAATCCGATCTGAAGAAAAATTAGCTCGTCGTGACGCCAGAACAGCCAGGTATTGCTGCCCTCGCTCTCGGCATGCTGCTGGCCGCCGATCCCGAGCTGCTGGCGATCGTGGCGCTGTCGCTCCGGGTCAGCCTGACCGCCGCGGTGGTCGGCTTCGCGCTCGGCCTGCCGGTCGGGGCAGCGCTGGCGATGCTGCGTTTCCGCGGCCGCGGGGCGCTGGTGGTGCTCTCCAATACGCTGATGGGCCTGCCGCCGGTGGTGGCGGGGCTGGTGGTCTATCTGGCACTGTCGCGCTCCGGTCCGTTCGGTTTCCTCGCCATCCTGTTCACGCCCACCGCCATGGTGATCGCCCAGGTCGTGCTGACGCTGCCGATCGCTGCGGCGCTGTCGCACCGGGCGCTGGCGCCACGCTGGGCGGAGCTTGGCGATCCGCTGCGGGTCGATGGCGCGGGCGTCGTCGGTTGCGGCCGCGTGCTGGCCGCCGCCTCGATCCCGGCGCTTGCCACCGCGTTCCTTGCCTGCTTCGGCCGCGCCATCGCCGAGGTCGGCGCCATCCTGGTGGTCGGCGGCAATATCCGCGGCCACACCCGCACCATGACCACCGCGATCGCGCTGGAGACGCAGAAGGGCGACCTGCCCCTGGCGCTGGCGCTCGGCCTCGTGCTGATCAGCGTCGCGCTCGCGGTCAACGCCATCGGCCTTGCCCTCACGGCCAGGGCCGCCTGAATCGAGGAGACCGCGCGATGACCCGCCGCCTGCTGCCTGCATTGCTGCTGCTGTTGGCGCTGTCGCTGGGGGTGGCGCCGGCTTGGGCGCAGCGATTCATCACGGTGGCCAGCACCACCAGCACCGAACAGTCGGGCCTGTTCGGCCACATCCTGCCGATCTTCACGCGCGAAACCGGGATCGAGGTGCGGGTGGTGGCACTCGGCACCGGCCAGGCGCTGGATGTCGGGCGGCGCGGCGATGCCGACGTCGTGTTCGTGCATGACACCGCGGCCGAGGAGAAATTCATCGCCGAAGGCTTCGCCACCCGCCGCTATCCGGTGATGTACAACGATTTCGTGATCGTCGGCCCCGCCGCCGACCCGGCCGGCGTCGGCGGCCTGCGCGACGTGGTCGAGGCCTATCGCCGGATCGCGCTGAAGCAGGCGCCCTTCATCAGCCGCGGCGATCGCTCCGGCACGCACGCCGCCGAACTCCGGCTCTGGCAGCAGGCCGGCATCCGGCCCGAGGGCGCCTGGTATCGCGAGATCGGGCAGGGCATGGGGCCGGCGCTGAACACCGGATCCGCCCAGGATGCCTATGTGTTCACCGACCGCGGCACCTGGCTCGCGTTCCAGAACCGCGGCAGCCTGAGGATCCTGGTCGAGGGCGACCGCAAACTTTTCAACCAGTATGGCGTGATGCTGGTCAACCCGGTGCGGCACCCGCACGTGAAGGCGTCCGACGCCCGGAAATTCATCGACTGGCTGGTCTCGCCCGAGGGCCAGGCGGCGATCGCGCGCTACACGGTAGGCGGCGCGCAGCTGTTCTTCCCGAACGCGGCCGGTGTGCCGGGCCGCCCGTCGTGAGGGCGCTGCTGGCCGCGATCTTGATCGCCATGGCGGGACCTGCCGGCGCGGCGGAGGTGAAACTGCTGGCCGCCGGATCGCTGCGTGGCGCGATGAGCGAGATCGCTGCCGCCCAGGGCGGTGTCGTCGTCGAGTTCGGCCCTTCCGGCCTGCTGCGCGAACGGATCGAGAAGGGCGAGGTGGTGGACGTGTTCGCCTCGGCCAACCTCGCGCATCCGGCCCGGCTTGCCGCCGCGCGCGGCCGGCCGATGGTGCTGTTTGCGCGCAACCGCCTGTGCGCGGCGGTGCGCCCCGGCCTCGCCGTCACCAGCGAGACGCTGCTGGCCAGGATGCTCGACCCGGCGATCGTGGTGGGAACCTCGACCCCGCGCGCCGATCCGTCCGGCGATTATGCATGGCAGGTGTTCGAAAGGGCCGAGGCCGTGCGCCCCGGTGCGCGGGCGGCGCTGGAGGCGAAGGCGCGCCAGCTGGTCGGCGGGCCGGCGAGCGCGCCGATCCCGCCAGGGCGGAGCGCCTATGCGTTCCACCTCGGCCAGGGCAACGCCGACATCTTCCTTTCCTACTGCACCAATGCGCGGAACGCGGCACAGGAGCTGGCGGGGGCGACCACCGTCGCGCTGCCGCCCGAGCTTGCGGTGGGCGCCGAACTCGGCCTCGTCGTGCTCACCGATGCGACGGCGGCGTTCAACTTCGCATTGTTCGTGCTGTCGCCGGCCGGCCAGGCGATCCTGGCCAGGCATGGGTTCGAGGCGCCGAGCGCGCCGGTGATCGAAAGGCTGCCCTGATGAAACTCTCCGCCCGCAACCAGTTCCCCGGCACCGTCACCGCGGTGACCAAGGGGGCAACCACCAGCCATGTGACGATCGATATCGGCAGCGGCATTGCCGTGACCTCCAGCATCACCAACAACGCGGTCGAGGAGCT
>JADYYZ010000395.1 GCA_020853405.1 Acetobacteraceae bacterium | reverse complement strand
CTGCTTGCCTCGCTGTCCCGGCCAGCGCCGAATGCTGTTCTTCGCCGCGGGCCTGACGCAGCGGACCATCAGACGCTTGCTGCCATGCGCGCCGACCCTGCCGTTCGCGACCTTCTGGGCCGGGGCGCCAGCGTGCGCCTGTTGTGGGAAGTCTGCTGCGTGCCGGACTTCCGCAAACTGGGCGAGGACACCCACACCCGGTTCTGTTCGCGCCTGTTCACAGCGCTGGCGACGGCGCCGCATCGCGTGTCGGCGGACCACGTCGCGCGAAGCCTCCAGGACCTCGCCCGCCTCGACGGCGATATCGAGACCCTGATGCAGCGGCTCGCCGGGATCAGGGTCTGGGCCTATGTCGCGGCAAGGCGAGGCTGGCTGGAGGGGGAAGCGGAATGGCGATCTCGCGCCCGCGACATCGAGGATTCACTCTCAGACGCATTGCACGAGCGGCTTGCCGCCCGGTTCGTCGATCGTCGTGCCGCCCACCTGATACGCCGGCTCGAACACGGCGAGCCGGAACTGCTGTCCGCGGTTGCAAGTGATGGCACGGTGCTGGTCGAAGGCCATCGTGTCGGCCAGGTCCTTGGCTTCGCGTTTCGGCCCGACGATGACCAGGCCGGCGATGGCCAGCGGGCACTACTGCGCGCAGCGCGGCGCACCCTGGGCCGCGAGATCCGCGCCCGACTGCGTCGCCTCGAGGCAGCGTCGGATGCCGCTTTCACGTTGGACGCGGGAAATCGTGTCCTGTGGCACGCTGAGACGATCAACGCGGACCCCGCCGCTGGCGTTCCCATTGCCCGTCTGCGCAGCGGCGCGACGATCGCGCGGCCGCGGATCGAACCGATCGACAGCGAGTTCCTGGATCAGGCGGCACGACGCGCAATCGCGGCACGGCTCGATGCGTGGCTCTCCGGCAGGATCGAGGGCTTGCTCGCGCCGCTTGCCCAGGCTCGGCGCCGAGCGGCCCGGCACCCGAGCCTGCGGGGCCTCGTGCACCTGCTCGATGAGGGACTGGGCATTGCCCCGGCCCCCGACGCGGCCGCCGCCCTGCCGAGTGACCATTCGCTGCCCCGCCGGCTCGGCATCCAGGTCGGCGTGTTCGCCAGCTGGCTGGCACCGCTGCTTAAGCCGCACGCCATGCAATTGCGGGCGCATCTGTTGGCGGCGCACACCGGAATGCCGATGCCGGCCATTCCGCCGCCTGGCGCGATTTCGGTGCCCACGCACGCCGACTTCGCGACGGCGAGCACACTCCTGCATGGCTGGGTGAGCGCCGGGCCGGTGCTCGTCCGCCTCGATGTGGCGGAGCGGATCGTTCGCGACCTCGATCGGCGCGCCGGCGCGGGCGAGCTCGCCCTTCCGCCCGACTTGGCCTCGCGCCTGGGGTGCCGGGCGGCACTGCTGCCTGCGGTGCTGCGGAGCCTGGGCTTCCGTCTGGTCAAGGGGGAGGCAGGAGCGCTCGTGCTGCGCCCGCGCCGGAATCCGCGGGCGCCGCGCCCCCGCGCGGTGCCGGCGAACCCGGCGTTCGCGGCCCTTGCCGCCCTGAAGCCGTGAGCGCGGCGCCCGCCGTGCCGGATGGCGCCGAGGGAGCACACAGGCTCGATGTCTGGCTCTGGCACGCTCGCGTGCTCTCGACCCGCGCGGCATGCGCGCGCCTGGTCGCGGAACGGGGGATACGAATCAATGGGCGGCCGACCATCAAGCCTGGAGCGCGCCTGCACCAAGGTGACGTCCTGACCTTCGCGATCGGCCAGCGCGTTCGCGTGCTGCGCGTCGTCGCGTTCAACCGGCGTCGTGGCAATGCCGCCGAAGCCGCAATCCTCTTTGAGGATCTGTCGCCTTCGGCCTGACCCGCTTGCAGACCTGCCCCTCGGCATCTTGCGCCGTACGTCACCCAAGGGCAGATATCTTTGCAGTGCGGCAGGCCGCGCCGCACCGTGGATTCCAAGGCACACGAGCACGGGTACCCGGACACCGCCATGACCTACGTCGTCACGGAAAGCTGCATACGCTGCAAATACATGGACTGTGTCGAGGTCTGCCCCGTCGACTGCTTCTATGTCGGCGAGAACATGCTGGTGATCCATCCCGACGAATGCATCGATTGCGGCGTCTGCGAACCCGAATGCCCGGCCGAGGCGATCCTGCCCGACAGCGACGACATCGCCACGGACTGGGTCGAGCATAATCGGACCTATGCCTCGCAATGGCCAAACATCACCCGCAAGGGCGAGGCGCCAACCGATGCCGACAGCTGGAAGGGCCAGGCCGGCAAGATGGAATATTTCAGCCCCGACCCTGGCGTACCCTGATCCTCGCCAGCCGCGCGCAAGGCGCATGGCGGCGTGTGTCCGCAAGGTCGCCGTCGCGCCATGACTTGTGCCGCAATTTCTGCTATGAATTGCAACCGCGTAGGGGTCCTGCGCGGCCCAGGGGTGCCGGCACTGCCAGCCGTGGCGCGATCCGCGTGCGGAGGGTTTGTCGTGTGCCTGATCGGCCGCAACGCATCCCAGGGGATCGATATCTGAGCCGGCGCCCGACCGGCCCTTGGCTTGGCCGGAGGAGGTTACCGCCAGATGAAGAGCAATGCCGCCAAGGCGGTCGCAAGTCGTAAGGCAGGCGCGCAGAAGAAGACAGCAAAGCCGGCCGCAAAGGCCGCGGCGAAGCCTGCTGCCAAGTCAGTGGCGGCCAAGACCACCAAGCCGAAGGCGCCGGCCCGGCCTGCCGCGAAGGCAGCGCCCCACAAGCCTTCGGCGCGCACAACAAAACCTGGCAAGCCAGCCGCCAAGGCGACCAAGACGAAGGTCCAGGTTGCAGCCCGCCCGGCGGCGTCGCGCACGACGCCGCTGAAGCCCGTGACGAAGGCGCACGCCAAGACCAGGTCGGCACCCCTCGCCGCGCCAACGCACACAGCGAAGCCCGCCGAAATAGCGCCGACGCCCGTGCCGGCCGCGCCCGTGCCGATCATCCTCGCGCCCGCGCCGGCCCCCGCCCCGTCCCTGGCCCCCACCGCCGCTCCCACACCGGCGCCCGCGCCCGCCGCGCCGACAGCCCCGGCGTCACTCGCCTTCGCGCCCGCGCCGGAGGCGAGGCCCGCGGTCGCGCGCGAGGTCTCGCCGGCTTTCGCCGGCCTGGTGGCGGGCCCTCTGGCTGGTTCGCTGGCCGGTTCACTGGCCGGGCCGCCGATCAGCCGGCCGGGCTTCATGCCGCCCACCCGCCCCGCCGCGCCGACCATCCGCAACCCGATCACCCTCCGCCCGGCGGCACCGCCTGCCGGCAGCGAACCGGTCCAGTTCGTCGAGGGCGACCACGTCGTCTATCCGACGCACGGCGTCGG
>JADYYZ010000394.1 GCA_020853405.1 Acetobacteraceae bacterium | reverse complement strand
GCCTCGGTGAACACCGGGCGGCTGCTGTCGATCCTGAACGCGACCGGGGGAAAGCTCGGCGTGTTCGCCGCCTCCTCGCACATCCCGGCGGCGGTGATGCTGATCGGTGGCAGCGGCTGGATGGCGGGGCCGGCCTGTGTGGTGGCGAAGCAGTCCGTTGCCCTCTACGACGCCTGCGTGGCGAAGGACTGGGCGCGCGCGATGCCGCTGCAGCGGGAACTCTGGGCGATCAACCAGGCGTTCGCGAAATGGAACCTTGCTGCCTGCATCAAGGGGGCGCTGCGGCTGCAGGGGTTCGAGGTGGGCGATCCGCTGCCGCCGCAATCGCCGCTGCCGCCCGAGGGCATCGCCGAGGTGCGGCGCGCGCTGGAAAGCGTCGGCGCGCTGTAGCTACTTCGCCTTCGGCAGCCCCGCCACCAGCGGCACGAAGCGCACCGCGGAAAGCCGGGTGCGGGAAATCACCTTGCCGTTGCGCGTCACCCGCCACAGATGCTCGCCCTCGTCGCCTTCCTTCACCGGGATCAGCATCACCCCGCCTTCGGGCGAGAGCTCGGCCAGCAGCGCCGGCGGCGGTGCCTTGTCGGCGGCGGCGGTGACCATGATGCGGTCGAACGGCGCCTCCTCCGGCCAGCCCTCGGTGCCGTCGCCGATGCGGAGCTTCACGTTGCTGAGGCCGAGCTTGTCGAGCGCCGCCCTGGCGGTGCGCGACAACGCCGGGTGGCGCTCGATGCTGAACACCGAGCCCGCGAGTTTCGCGAGGATCGCCGCCTGCCAGCCGCTGCCGGTGCCGATCTCCAGCACCTTGTGCGTGGGCTGCACGTCGAGCGCCTCGGTCATCGCCGCGACCACCCAGGGCTGCGAGATGGTCTGGCCCGAGGTCAGCGGCAGCGCTGCATCGACATAGGCCTGGTCGCGGAAACTTTCCGGCACGAAGAACTCGCGCGGCGTCCCTGCCATCGCGATCAGCACCCGCTCGCTCGCCGCCTTTTCCTTGCGCAGGTGCGCGATCAGCCGCGCCAGCCCCCCGCCCAGCCCGCCGCCCAGGCCGCCGCCCAGCCCCTCGGTGCCGGCCGCCATCTCAGACCGGCCGGCGCGCGCGCAGCGCCGCGGCCAGCGTGCCATGGTCCATGCGCTCGATCTCGCCGCCCACCGGCACGCCGTGCGCAAGCCGGGTGATGGCGACGCCGAACGGCTTCAGCCGGTCGGTCAGGAAATGCGCGGTGGCCTGGCCATCGACGGTGGCCGAGGTCGCCAGGATCACCTCGCGCACTGCGCCGTCCCGCACCCGCTGAAGCAGGCCCCCTACCGACAGATCGTCGGGCGTGATGCCGCCGATCGCCGACAGCGCGCCCGACAGCACATGGTAGCTGCCGTGATGCGCGCCGGCGCGTTCCAGCGCCCACAGGTCGGCGACACTTTCCACCACGCACACCAGCCCCTGGTCGCGCCGCGGATCCACGCAGATCGCGCACGGTTCGGTGGTGTCGAGGTTGCCGCACACCGAACAGGGCCGCACCGCCGCGGCAGCGGCCCCCAGCGTCTCGGCCAGCGGCAGCATCAGCTCGGCACGCCTTGTCAGCAGCCGCACCGCGATCCGCCTGGCCGAAGCAGGGCCGAGGCCGGGAAGTTTCGCAAGCAGCGTCACCAGCCGCTCGATCTCGGGACCCAACGCGGCCTACATGCCCGGCAGTTTCAGGCCAGGCGGCAGCGACAGCCCGCCCGTCACCTTGGCCATCTCCTCGGCCATCGCCGCCTCGGCGCGGGCGCGCGCATCGTTGATGGCGGCGACGATCAGATCCTCCAGCACCTCGACCTCGGCGGGATCGACCAGGCTCGCGTCGATCTTCACCTTGCGCACCTCGCCCTTGCCGGAGAGCGTCGCGCTCACCATGCCGGCGGCCGACTGGCCGGAAACCTCCATCGCGGACAGGCGCGCCTGCATCTCCGCCATGCGGGTCTGCACCTCCTGCGCCTGCTTCAGCATGTTGCCGAGATTCTTCATGCGTCGGGGTCGGGCTCCTCGGTCTCGATCGGGTCGGTGAAGGCATCCTCGCCGAACGGGTCGGCTTCCGTCGGCGGCGGTTCGGGGGTGATATCGACATCGGGCGGCGGCGGTTCGCTCGCCCGGGCGGGGTGCATCGCCTCCAGCACCGCGCCGGGGAAGGTCTTCATGATCGTCTCGACCAGCGGGTGGGCGAGCACGGCGGCGCGGCGGTCGGCGGCGAGGCGCCGGTCCTGGTCGGCAAGGGTCGGCTCGCCCTGCTGCTGGCCGATCGCGACCGTCCAGCGCGTGCCGGTCGCTTCCGTCAGCAGCTGGGCGATCCGGGCCGAGAGGTCGCGCGGGCTGGTCGCGGCGGGGCGGAATTCCAGGAGCGGCGGCTCCAGCCGGATCAGGTGCACGGCGTTCATGATCTGGCTGGCGAGCAGGGCGTCGCGCCGCGCGCGCGCCAGCGCCACCACGTCGCCGAGCTTGCTGACCGGCGCTGAAGCGGCGGCAGCTGCCGCTTGAGGCAGGGCAGCGGGCGACGCGGCGGCGGCGAGCGGGGCACCACCGGCGACCGCGCGCAATCCGCCGCCGCCTGGCGGCGGGGCGGGGGGCGCGGGCGAGGCGGACGCTGGCTCGGCCGACAGCCGGCGCACCAGCTCGGCAGGCGAGGGCAGGTCGGCGGCGTGCGCAAGCCTGATCAGCACCATCTCGGCCGCGGCCTTCCGGTCCGAGGCCTCGCGAACTTCGGAAAAACCCTTCAGCAGCATCTGCCAGGCGCGCGCGAGCGCCGGCACCGGCAGCGATTTTGCGAGTGCCGCGCCGCGCGTGCGCTCGGCCTCGGTCAGGCTCTGCCGGTCGAGCGTACGCGGCTCGATGCGCGAAAGCGTCACGAAATGGGTGAGTGTCAGCAGGTCCTCGATCACCGTCAGCGGCTCGGCGCCGGCCTCGTGCTGGGCGGCGAAGCGGGAGAGCGCCTCGGCAATGCGCCCGCCCATCACCGCCTCGAACAGGTCGAACAGGGCGGCGCGGTCGGCAAGCCCCAGCATCGCGCGCACGGCATCGGCGCTGACCGCCGCGCCCTCCTCGGCCGAAGCGATCGCCTGGTCGAGCAGCGAAAGCCCGTCGCGCACCGAGCCGTCGGCGGCGCGCGCGAGCATCGCGATGGCACCTGCCTCCACCGCGATGCCTTCCTTCGCCGCGATGCCGGCATAGTGCTCGGCCAGCGTCTCCTCGGGGATCCGGCGCAGGTCAAAACGCTGGCAGCGGCTGAGCACGGTCAGCGGGATCTTGCGCACCTCGGTGGTGGCGAAGGCGAACTTGGTGTGGCTCGGCGGCTCCTCCAGGGTCTTCAGCAGCGCGTTCCAGGAACTGGGCGAGAGCATGTGCGCTTCGTCGTACACGATCAGGCGGTAGCGCGCGCTGACCGGGCGGTACTGCACCATCTGGTTCAGTTCGCGCACATTGTCGACGCCGGTGTGGGTGGCGGCGTCGAGCTCGATCACGTCGGGGTGGCTGTCGGCGGCGATGGCGCGGCAGTTGGCGCACACCCCGCAGGGCGCGATGGTGGGCCTGGTGAGCTGGCCGTCCTCGCCCAGACAGTTGAGTGCCCGGGCCAGGATGCGCGCGGTGGTGGTCTTGCCGACGCCGCGCACCCCGGTCAGCACCCAGGCATGCGCGATTCGGCCCTGCTCGAAGGACCGCGTCAGCACGCGCTTCATGCCCTCCTGGCCGATCAGCGCATCGAAGCCGGCGGGGCGGTATTTCCGCGCCAGCACGCGATAGGCGGCGACCTTGGCGGGGCCTTCGGGGGCCGGTTCGGGCATGGAACCGAACAGGCCCGGCCCGCCTTCCGGCGGCGGCCCGGCCGCGCCGAACAGGCCGGGGCCCTGCGGCGGCGGTGGCGGTTCCGACTCGGCGCCGAACAGGTCGGGCAATGCTCTCTTCCGGGCGTGACGCGTCGCGAGGGGTGGGAGACTGGCCGCACGACCCGGGCCGGAACTCGTTGCGGCTGCTTCCTTCCGGACCTGACCGGGTTGGCGAGGAGCCCGTCCGCCGCCAGCCTCCCGGGGGCGTTATATCAGGGTTCCGCCCGGTTGCCGCAACCCGGGCCGCATGCGAGGTTGGAACCTCACCCATGTTCCCTGCCTCGCGCCCCAACGCCTATACCGGCAGCCCTCTCGATCGTGCCGGACATCTGCGCGACGACGAAGGGGCGATCGGCGTCGCGCTGGCGAGCGAGGCGGCGCTGTTCGTGCCGGTCTGGCGCGCGAAATCCCTGATGCAGGGGGTCGAGGCAGGCTGCCCGCGGGCAGTGCTGCTGCAAGGCGGGCTGGCGCGGGCGCTGCGCGAGGCAGCCGGCGAGTGGGCCTTCCTCGGCCTTTTTGGCGAGGCGCCGGTGTTCGCGCTCGACCTCTCCGCGGCCGAGGATGTCACGCCGCTGCTGCCGACGCCTGCCCACAGTTTCACCGACCTGCGCAGCGTCGCCGGGCTGCTGCCGGCGGGCGAGGCGGCGATCCTTGCGCATGCGCGCGGGCTGATGCACTGGCGCACGCGGCATCGCTTCTGCGGCGTCTGCGGGGCCGCGTGCGCGGCGAAAAGCGCGGGCACGGTGATGGTCTGCACGCGCTGCGAGGCGCAGCATTTCCCGCGCACCGATCCCGCCGTGATCATGCTGGTCTGGAAGGGGGACCGCGCACTGCTCGGCCACAACCATCGCTTCCCGCTGGTGAAGATGTATTCGACGCTGGCCGGATTCGTCGAACCCGGCGAAAGTTTCGAGGAGGCGGTGGCACGCGAGGTGTTCGAGGAATCGGGCGTGCGCGTGGGGCAGGTGGCCTACCATTCCAGCCAGCCCTGGCCGTTTCCCAGCAGCATCATGATCGGCTTCCACGCCGAGGCGCTGACCGAGGCAATCACCGTCGACGAGTCCGAATTGAAGGACGCGCGCTGGTTCAGCCGGGCCGAGTTGCGCGACCCCGCTTCCCTGGGCATCCAGTTGCCGCGCCTGGATTCGATCGCGCGCCGCCTGATCGAGGATTATCTCGCCGGATGAGCTGCCGCCCTTGCTGGATGCCGATCGCGCCTGCCCTGCTTGCTTGCGGGCTTGCAGCCGCCGCGTGCGCCGACCGGCGGCCGCTGCCGGGCGTTCCCGATACGCCCGAGACCGCGGAATGCCGGCGCGAGGCGTGGGCCGACCCCGAGATGCAGCTGGTGTTCCGCAGCATCTCGCCGCAGCAGGCATCCTGGCAGCTGCGCCCCGAGGTGCGCGCCACCGAATCTCGCCTGGTACGGGCCTGCCTGGAGCGCAAGGGCATGATCCGCCCCGGGGTCGCGCCGGTGCTGCCCGACCCGCATTGGTGAGGCGGCAGGCCCCCGGGATCGGTCCCGCTCATTGCGGCACCCGGCCGCCGTGGCCCTGGGCGGCGAGCAGCGCGACCGCGGTGCGATCGAATGAGAGGAATGTCTCGCCGCCGAGCTGAGTTCCCGCCCAGGCAACGGCGCCGTCGGCGAAATCGCCGCCGCTTTCCAGCATGGCGATGCCAAGCGCGACGGCGCCATGATCGACCGCGACATTCCGCGCGCCGATCAGCCGGCGAAGGAACGCGACGATGCCGGCGGGAGGGATGCGATAGCCGCGGCGCAGGACCCATACGACCTCGCACAGCGCCGGCAGCGTGATCGCGACCAGCTCGGAAGCGGCCAGTGCTTCGCGCGCAAGCCGCGCCTGCTCCGGTTCGTCATCGACGAGCGCCCGAACCAGGACGTTGGTATCGGCGGTCACCCTCACCGCTTGCCGGCCCAACCCTCCGCCGCGATCCGGTTCATCTCCTCGATCGACAGGCAGGGCCCGCCCTCGGCCCTGAACATGCCGAACACGTCCGAGATATGCCCCGAACGCGGCACCGGCCGCAGCGCGACGCCGCCGTCCGGCAACGGTTCCACCGAAACAGTGTCGCCCGGCCCGACGCCGAGATGCTTCAGCAGCTCCCGCCGCAGCGTCACCTGGCCCTTGGCGGTGATCTTCAGCATAGCCATCGGCCGTGCACCTCCAGTCGGAAAGTAAGGCAGAAACGCCTTACTTTCAAGCCCGGAGACGGGCCGCATTCGCGGCCTTCCCACGAGGCAAAGACTCGTGGCGCTGGGATCAGAAGGTCGGCATCGGCGGCAGATCCTCGCCGAACCATTTGCGGTTGATCTCGTTCAGCTCGCCGTTGTTCTTCACGTAATAGAGCCAGGTGTTGATCCACTGCAGCAGGTCGAGCTGGTTGCGGCGGATGGTGATGCCCTGGAACTGGCGGCTCAGCACCAGCTTGCGCTCGAGCTCGAGCGTCGGGTTGTCGCGGATCAGCTGCATCGCCTGCAGGTGGTTGCAGCCCAGCATGTCGGCCCGGCCGGAAAGCAGCGCCTGGCCGGCGGTGGCGTCGTCGTCGAAGCGCAGCATCTGCGCCCCCGGCGCCTCGCGCGTCAGCATCTGGTCCTGGGTGCTGGCGCGCGCCACCGCCACGCGCAGGCCCTTGAGGTCGGCGAAGGTCTTCACCTCGTGCTTCTTCGCGCCCGTCACCCACACTTCCAGCACGCTGTAGGGGATGCTGAACCAGACCTGCTTGGCGCGCTCGGGCGTGATGCCGAACGTCGCCACCAGCACATCGACCCGATTGGTCAGCAGGAACGGGATGCGGTTGGGGCCCGTCACCGGCACGATCTCGAGCTCGACGCCCATGTATTTCGCCATCAGCGCGGCGACATCGGCATCGAAGCCGACCGGCTTCTGGTCCGGCCCCATGCTGCCGAAGGGCGGGATATCGACCAGCATGCCGACCACGATCTTCTTCTTGCGCACCAGCTCGTCGATCGACTGCGCGCGTGCAGCCCCCGCGAACGCCACCGCCGCCAACGCGGCCCCCGCAAACACCATCCGTCGATGCATCAGCGTTTCCCTTTGGTTGGAGTACGTCGGGTGGCGGCGGCAAGCCGCCCTTCCAGCCGCGCCGCCGAGAGCGACAGCGGCCAGCACAGCAGGAAGTAGACAAGCCCGACCAGGCTGAACACCAGGAAGGGCCTGAAGGTGGCGTTGTTCACGATCTGGCCGGCGCGGGTCAGTTCGGTGAAGCCGATGAACGAGGCAAGGCTCGTCGATTTCACCAGCTGCACCATGAAGCCCACCGTCGGCGGGATGGCGATGCGGGCACCCTGCGGCAGCACCACCCGCGCCATGATCGCGACATAGTGCAGGCCGAGCGCCCGGCCCGCTTCCCATTGGCCGGGCGGGATCGTCTCGATCGCCGAACGCCAGATCTCGCCCAGGAAGGCGCCGGCGTTCAGCGCCAGCGCGATCGCCGCCGCCACCCACGGATCGACCCGCAGCCCGAACAGCGTGGTCCCGAAGAACACCAGGAACAGCTGCATCACCAGGGGCGTGCCCTGGAACACCGCGATCCAGCCGGCGGCCGAGAGCCTGAGCGGCTTCAGCGCCGCCGTGCGCACGAGCGCCAGCACGAGTCCCAGCACGCCGCCGCCGGCAAAGGCAGTGAGGCTGAGCGCCACCGTCCAGCGTGCCGACCAGGCCAGGAACCAGAGATCGCCACCCTCCAGCGCGCGCATCCGCCTCAGCGCCCCCGGCCGGAAAAGGCGAGCCGCCCGATCAGGCCGAGCACGGCCTGCACCGCGAGCGTCATCACCAGGTACATGCCGGTGACCACGATGTAGATCTCGAAACTGCGGAAGGTGCGCGCCTGGATGTTGTTGGCAACGCCCGACAGTTCCTCGGCCGCCACCGCCGAGACCACGGCGCTGGCCAGCATGATCAGCACGAACTGGCTGCACAGCGGCGGATAGACGCTGCGCAGCGCCTGGAACAGGATGATGCGGCGAAAAATCTGCAGTGGCCGGAGCCCGAGCGCGCGCGCGGCCTCGATCTGGCCCTGGCCGACGCCTTCTGCGCCGGCGCGGATGATCTCGGTGGCATAGGCCCCGAGATTGAGGCTCATCGCCACCAGGGCAGCCTGGTTGCCGGTCAGCCCGATGCCGATCTCGGGCAGGGCGAAGAACACCATGAAGAGCTGCACCAGGAAGGGCGTGTTGCGGATCGCCTCGACATAGGCGCGCACCGCGCCACGAAGGATCCTGCCGCCGGAATCGAGTGCCAGCGCCCCCAGCGTGCCGACCACCAGCCCGATCGCCATCGCGCCCAGCGACAGATAGAGCGTCAGCGCCGCACCGGACAGAAGCTCGGGATAATCGGCGAATACCTCGCCGAACTGGAACGTGTACTCCACCTGTCCTGCCGCGCGCGTCCTCGGCCGCCATCAGACGATCGGCGGCCTGCCCCGTCAACCTCGGCGCGGGCGCTCAGCCCGTGCCATCGGCGAAGGCGGTGGCGATCGCCTCGCGCAGGCCCGGCAGCACCTCGGCGGCGAACCAGGGGTGGCGCCGTTCCCACGCGGTGGTGCGCCAGCTCGGGTGCGGCAGCGGGAACTTCCGTTCGGCCAGCGCCTCGCGCCAGGCAGCGACGGTCGCGGTCATCGCGCCGCGCGAGAAATAGAGCGCCTGCGCGTAGCCGCCGACCAGCAGCGTCAGCCGGATCTGCTGCATCGGCGGCAGCAGCTTCGGATGCCAGCGCGGCGCGCATTCGGGCCGCGGCGGCGCATCGCCGCCGCCGGGAAGGCGCCCGGGATAGCACAGGCCCGACGGCACGATCGCGATCCGCGAGGCATCGTAGAACGCTTCGCGGTCCATCCCGAGCCAGAGGCGCAGCCGGTCGCCCGAAGGATCGTTCCAGGGGATGCCGGTGTCGTGCACCTTGGTTCCCGGCGCCTGGCTGATGATCAGCAGCCGCGCGGTCGTGCTGACCCGGAACACCGGGCGCGGGCCGAGCGGCAGTTTGCCTTCGCACAGCGTGCAGGCACGCGCCGCGGCCGCGACCTCATCCAATGTCGCCAAGTATCTCACCCACCCAGGCGGGCACCAGTACGCTCGCGGGACCTTGCCGGGCCTCGTCGAACAGGCTGCTCGCCGCCGTCTCCTCCAGATTCAGCTCCAGCGTCCGCGCCCTGCCCCGCACCTCGGCGACGAAGCCGGCGGCGGGATGGACCTGGGCGCTGGTGCCGATCGCGACAAACAGATCGCAGGCGCAAAGCGCATCGTTGATGCGATCGAGCTCAAGCGGCATCTCGCCGAACCAGACCACGTGCGGACGCATGCCGCCCGGCTCGCCGCAGGCGGGGCAGCGCGTG
>JADYYZ010000393.1 GCA_020853405.1 Acetobacteraceae bacterium | reverse complement strand
CGATGTAGCTCTCGATCTGGTCCTTGGTGAACACGTCGCCCTTCAGCAGGAAGGCGTGGTCGGCGGCGAGCGCGCCCAGCGCATCGCGGAGCGACCCGCACACGGTCGGGATGCCCTTCAGCTCCTCGGGCGGCAGGTCATACAGATCCTTGTCCATTGCCTCGCCGGGATGGATCTTGTTCTGGATGCCGTCGAGGCCCGCCATCAACATCGCGCTGAAGGCGAGGTAGGGGTTCGCGCCCGGGTCGGGGAAGCGCACCTCGACCCGCTTCGCCTTCGGGCTGGTCGCATACGGGATGCGGCAGGAAGCCGAACGGTTGCGCGCCGAATAGGCCAGCAGCACCGGTGCCTCGAAGCCGGGGATCAGGCGCTTGTAGCTGTTGGTCAGCGGGTTGGTGAAGGCGTTCAGCGCCTTGGCGTGCTTGATGATGCCGCCGATATAGTACAGCGCCATCTCCGACAGGTCGGCATAGCCGTTGCCCGCGAACATCGGCTTGCCATCCTTCCAGATCGACTGGTGCACGTGCATGCCGCTGCCGTTGTCGCCATAGACCGGCTTGGGCATGAAGGTCGCGGTCTTGCCGTAGCTGTGGGCGACGTTGTGGATGCAGTATTTGTAGATCTGCATGTGGTCGGCGTGGCGCACCAGCGTGCCGAACCTGGTGCCCAGCTCGTGCTGGCTCTGCGCCACCTCGTGGTGGTGCTTCTCGATCACCAGGCCCATCTCGCCCATGGTCGAAAGCATCTCGGCGCGCAGGTCGCTTTCGCTGTCGATCGGGGGCACCGGGAAATAGCCGCCCTTGACCCCCGGGCGATGACCCATGTTGCCCTCGGGAAAATCCTTCAGGCTGGCCTGCGGGCCTTCGATGCTGTCGAGCTGGAAGATGCCGTAGTTGCCGCCGGTGCCGAACTTGACATTGTCGAACACGAAGAACTCGGCCTCGGCGCCGACCATCGCGGTATCGCCGATGCCGGTCGATTTCAGGTACTCCTCGGCCTTCTTGGCGGTGCCGCGCGGGTCGCGCACATAGCGCTGGCCGGTGCTCGGTTCGTAGATGTCGCAGATCAGGATCAGCGACGGCTTCGCCGCGAACGGGTCCATCACCGCGGTCGATGCATCCGGCATCAGGATCATGTCGCTCTCGTTGATCGCCTTCCAGCCGGCGATCGAGGAGCCGTCGAACATGATGCCGTCGGCGAACACGTCCTCGTCGATGGTGCTGACGTGCTGGGCGGTATGCTGCCACTTGCCGCGTGGGTCAGTGAACCGCAGGTCCACATACTCGACCGAGTGCTCGGCCAGCATGTCGAGCACTTTCTGGACTTCTGCTGTCGCCATCTTGCGTTACCCGTCCTCTGTCAAGGATGACCCTGGCGGGATAGCCGCCGTGGCCGGAGGAGTGCGGCTGTCCCGTGCCGCTCCCGCCCCATCGGCCAGGCGCCGGGGGGCGAACCAGTCGTCTGCCGCGGGCGCGGCGGCGGGTCTCTCGCACGTGGCGTGCCAGAGCCCCGCGGAAGGGTCAGATCGCCTCGTTGCCGCGCTCGCCGGTGCGGATGCGGATCGCCTCCTCGACCGTGGTGACGAAGATCTTGCCGTCGCCGATGCGGCCGGTGCGCGCGGCGGCCATGATCGCCTCGATCGCGCGATCGAGGATCGCGTCATCGCACACCACCTCGATCTTCACCTTGGGCAGGAAGTCGACCACGTATTCGGCGCCGCGATAAAGCTCGGTGTGGCCCTTCTGCCTGCCGAATCCCTTGGCTTCGACCACCGTGATGCCGGAAAGCCCGACCTCGTGCAGGGCCTCCTTCACCTCGTCGAGTTTGAAGGGTTTGATGATCGCCTCGATCTTCTTCATCGCCTGCGGCCCGATCGCTTCCTGCCTGGTGTCCGATGCCAATCTTGGCTGCCCAGCCCTGGATGCCAAGTCTCTGATCCCAGGTCCGCGGCGCCACCGACGAAAGCGGCCGGCGGGGGATGGATCGCACGCCGCGTGCGCCGGCGGCAAGCCGCGGCGGCTCCGGCAACACCAGCGGATCGCGGCGCCAGGCTGGCTGCGCCACGGGCAGTTGCCCAATAACGCGGCAGGGTTCGGCACGGCAGCCCCGTTCCGATGGCCCGCCCGGGGCTTGCCGCCGGCGCCGCCGGGGGGGAAAACGGGCGGATCATGAAGCCGCTCAACACGCTGCTTGCCAACACGGGCACCACGATCTTCACGGTCATGTCGGCGCTGGCGAATGCGCACGGCGCGATCAATCTCGGCCAGGGGTTCCCCGACACCGATGGCCCGGCCGACGTGATCGAGGCGGCCAAGGCGGCGCTCGGCGATGGCCGCCACCAGTATCCGCCGATGACCGGCGTGCCCGAACTGCGCCAGGCGGTGGCCGCCGCCAACCGGCGTTTCTACGGCATCGAGGTCGACCCCGACGCCGAGGTGGTGGTCACCAGCGGCGCCACCGAGGCGATCACCGCCTGCCTGATGGCGCTGCTCGATCCGGGCGACGAGGTGGTGCTGATCGAGCCGCTGTACGACACCTATCTGCCGGTGGTGCGGATGCTCGGCGCGGTGCCGAAACTGGTGCGGCTGGAACCGCCCGGCTGGGCGCTGCCGCGCGACCGGCTTGCCGCCGCGTTCGGCCCGCGCACCAAGGCGATTTTGCTGAACACGCCGATGAACCCGGCCAGCAAGGTGTTCAGCGCCGACGAACTTGCCCTGGTCGCCGACCTTCTGGCGCGGCATGACGCCTACGCGATCTGCGACGAGGTGTACGAACACCTGGTGTTCGACGGGCTGAGGCACATTCCGCTGATGAGCCTGCCCGGGATGCGGCCGCGCGCGGTGCGCATCGGCAGTGCCGGCAAGACGTTCTCCTTCACCGGCTGGAAGGTGGGCTACATCACCGCCGACCGGTCGCTGGCGCCGACCATCGCGAAAGCGCACCAGCTGCTGACCTTCACCACGCCGCCCAACCTGCAACGCGCGGTGGCCGCGGGACTTGGCAAGGACGATTCCTATTTCGCCGGGCTCGTGGGCGGCCTCCAGGCCAAGCGCGACCGCCTGGCGGCTGGCCTGGCGCGCGTGGGTTTCGGCGTGCTGCCGGCGCGCGGCAGCTACTTCATCACCTGCGACTTCGCCCCGCTCGGCTTCAACGGCGACGACGTGGCGTTCTGCGAACACATCACCAGGGAGGCCAAGGTCTGCGCCATTCCGGTTTCCGCCTTCTATGATGGCGATGCGCCGCGGCACTGGGCACGCTTCGCCTTCTGCAAGAAGGATTCGGTGCTGGACGAGGCGGTCGCCCGGCTGGATGCGCATTTTGCCGGGCGCAGGGGATCGTTGACGCAACCGGCCGGGCAGGGATAAAGGCCGCAGTTCCGGTGGCGGCCATAGCTCAGTTGGTAGAGCGCCAGGTTGTGGTCCTGGATGTCACGGGTTCGAATCCCGTTGGTCGCCCCACCCTTTTCCCGCCATGAGGATTCTTGGCGCCATCCTGTGCGGCGGCGCGGCGCGCGGCGGCCTTGCCGACAAGCCGCTGATCCCCTTTGCCGGCGCCCCACTGGCCGCGCGCGTGCTGGCGCGGCTTGCCCCGCAGGTCGCCGAGGTCGTGCTGGTTGCCGGCAATCCCGCCGCCCTCGCAGCCCTTGGCCAGCGCACCATCGATGACGGCCCGCTGCCGGGACAGGGACCGCTTTCTGGCCTGCATGCCGCCCTGCTGCTGGCCGGGCGCGAGGGGTTCGACGCCGTGCTGAGCGCCCCCTGCGACATGCCGTTCCTGCCCTCGGCGCTCGCCGCCCGGCTGGCTGCGGCCGGCCCGCCCTCGATCGCCGCCTCGGCCGGGCGCACGCACCACCTGGTCGGGCTGTGGCCGGCCGGCAGTGTGCGCGACCTCGGGATGTGCCTGGCCGAGCCCTATTCACGCGCGGTCGAGGCCTGGGCCGACCGGCTGCGGCCGAAGGCGGTGCTCTTTGCCGGCAGGCCCGATCCGTTCTTCAATG
>JADYYZ010000392.1 GCA_020853405.1 Acetobacteraceae bacterium | reverse complement strand
TGCCGGCCAGCAGCATCGCCCCTCCTGCCAGCAGGGTACGGCGGGCCAGGAACACGCTTTCGGGTGTGGCCACGCGATCGGGTAACGCCCAACCTCGACGCATGCGTCGCATCGGCCTCTGTCCCTCCTCACCCCACCCCAGCGTGATAACCCCGAACCTCGGGGATTTCCAATCACGCACAAGCGACCAGCAGGGGAAAAAGGGGCCGCAATGGGCCTGCTTCGCCGGCCCGCCTGCAGGGAGCCCCCTGCTTGCCCGGGCGCTGCCCTGTGTGTCAGCCTTGGCCGACCGGGTGGCACGACCCGAGGAAGGACAACGGCCAGTCGATGCGCGTGACGAAGGTTGCCTGCCACGTCCTGCAGGCACGGCTGGACCGGCCATTCACCTCGGCCCGCGGCACGGTGCACGCCACCCGCAGCTGCTGCCTCGTGGAGCTCGCAACCGATGCCGGCATCACCGGCTGGGGCGAGTGCCGCGGCCCGGCGATGATCGCCAGGGCGGCAGTGGACCATCTCGGGCCGCACCTGGTGGGGCGCGATCCGTTCGATGCCGGCGTGATCTGGGAGGAGCTGTACAACCAGGTCAGGGATGATGGGCGCTCGGGCGTCACGGTTGCCGCGATCAGCGGCATCGACATCGCGCTCCATGACCTGATGGGAAAGGAGATCGGCAGACCCGCCCATCAGCTGCTTGGCGGCGGCTTCAGGAGCACGCTGCCCGCCTGTGCCAGCGGGCTTTTCTTCTCCGATCCCGAGCACCTGATCGACGAGGCGGTGGACGAGGCCGCGCACTACGTCGCCCAGGGGTTCCGCGCGATCCGGATGAAGATCGGGCTTGGCGATCTCGTGCTCGATGTCGCGCGCATCAAGGCGGTTCGCGATGCACTCGGCCCCGACATCCGGCTATCTGTCGACGCCGACCATTGCCTCGGCGTGTCGCAGGCGATCCGGCTTGGCCGGGCGCTGGAGGCGCTGGACGTGCTGTGCTTCGAGGACCCCCTCGCGCCCGAGGACCTGGCCGGCAGCGCCGAGGTCGCGCGGGCGCTGGATATCGCGGTCGCCGGCGGAGGGAGGACGTTCACGCGCTGGGGGTTCCGCGACCTCGTCGAGCAACGCGCGGTGGATCTCGCCGCACCTGACGTCACCGCCGCCGGCGGCCTTTCCGAGACCATGCGCATCGCCGCGCTGTGCAGCGCGCACGGCATCGACTGCGCGCCGCGTGCCGAGGGCAGCGTGGTCGGGCTGGCCGCCAGCGTGCATGCGCTGGCGGCCCTCCCCGATCGGCCGGCGGCCTGGCGGCCCTTCCCCGCGATGCTGACATTCGAGCAGACGCCGAACCCGCTGCGCGAGGCCCTGGCGGTGGAGCCGATCACGCTCGCCGGCGGCGGCGTGGTGGCGGTCCCCGCCGGCCCCGGCCTTGGCATCGAGATCGACCGCGCCGTGCTGGAGCGCTACCGCATCTTTTGAGCGGGGCGGTTCACGAGGGGGCGGCGGCCGCTTGCGCGTCGCGCGATGGCGGCGAGGAGCTGCTGCTCAGCGTGCCCGGGCGGCGGTGGCCTGGCTGCCTGCCCGGCGGGCGGCCTGCATCGCCGCGAAGTCGGCATCGGCGTGATAGGAGCTCCGCGTCAGCGGCGAGGAGGCGACCATCAGGAACCCCTTGCCGCGGGCCGCCGTGGCATAGGCGGCGAACTCCTCGGGCGTGGCGAAATGCGAAACGGGTGCGTGCTTGACGGTCGGCTGGAGATACTGGCCCAGCGTGATGAAATCGACCTCCGCCGCGCGCAAATCGTCCATCACCTGGTGGATCTCTCCCTTGTCCTCGCCCAGGCCGACCATCAGGCCCGACTTGGTGAACAGTTCCGGGTCGAGCTCGCGTGCCCGCGCCAGCAGCTGCAGCGATACGAAATACCGGGCACCCGGGCGGATCGACGGGTACAGCCGCGGCACGGTTTCGAGGTTGTGGTTGAACACGTCGGGCCGCGCCTCGACCACGATCTCGAGCGCGCCGTCCTTGCGCAGGAAGTCGGGGGTCAGCACCTCGATCGTGGTGCCGGGCGCGGCGGCCCGGATCGCGCGGATGGTATGCGCGAAGTGGCGGGCGCCGCCATCCGCCAGGTCATCGCGATCGACACTGGTGACGACCACATGGCGCAGGCCGAGCTTCGCCACCGCATCGCCAACGCGCCGGGGTTCGTCGGCATCGAGCTGGCCTGGAAGGCCGGTTGCGACATTGCAGAACGCACAGGCCCGCGTGCAGACATCGCCCATGATCATCATGGTGGCGTGGCGCCGGCTCCAGCATTCGCCGATGTTCGGGCAGGCCGCTTCCTCGCACACGGTGGCGAGGTGGTTGTCGCGCAGCAGCGCGCGGGTCTCGAAATAGACCGGGTGCGTCGGCGCCTTGACGCGGATCCAGGCCGGCTTGCGCGCGAGCGGCTGGTCCGGCCGGTGCGCCTTTTCCGGGTGGCGGTCGGCGCCGATGCGGGGCCGGTGGTCGATCTCGATCCGGGTGGGCATGCGCCTAGATGTGGATCACCCGCCCGTACGCATCAAGCACGCTTTCGTGCATCATCTCGGAAAGCGTCGGGTGCGGGAAGACGGTGTGCATCAGCTCGGCCTCGGTCAGCTCGGCCGTGCGCGCGATGGTGTAGCCCTGGATCATCTCGGTCACCTCGGCCCCCACCATGTGGGCGCCCAGCAACTCGCCGGTCTTGGCATCGAACACGGTCTTCACCAGGCCCTCTGCCTCGCCCATGGCGATCGCCTTGCCGTTGCCGATGAAGGGGAATTTTCCGACCTTCACCTGGTGTCCCTTGGCCTTGGCGGCGGCTTCCGTAAGCCCCACCGATGCCACCTGCGGCCGGCAATAGGTGCAGCCCGGGATATTGGTGACATCCATCGGGTGCACGTCGTTCTTGCCGGCAATCTTTTCCACGCAGATCACGCCCTCGTGGCTGGCCTTGTGGGCAAGCCAGGGCGGGCCGGTGAGGTCGCCGATGGCGTAGACGCCAGGCTCCCCGGTGCGGCCATATTCGTCGGTGACGACATGCGTGCGATCGACCTTCACGCCGGTGCCTTCCAGGCCGATGCCTTCGACGTTGCCGACGATGCCGACGGCGGAGATCACTTTTTCCACCGTGACGGTGCTTTCCTTGCCCGCCTTGTCGGCCAGCGTCACCGTGCAGCCGGCGCCGTTCTTGGCGACCGCCTTCACGGTGGTGGCGACCAGCAGCTTCATGCCCTGCTTCTCGAACGACTTGTGGGCGAAGGCCGAAATGTCGGCATCCTCGACCGGCAGCACGCGGTCCATCACCTCGACCACTGTGACCTCGGCGCCCATGTTGCGATAGAAACTCGCGAACTCGATGCCGATCGCGCCCGACCCGATCACCAGCAGCGACTTCGGCATGGCGCTGGGCACCATGGCTTCGCGATAGGTCCAGATGTGGGTGCCATCGGGTTCGATGCCCGGCAGCACGCGGGCGCGGGCACCGGTGGCCAGGATGATGTGCGGCGCCTTCAAGGTGGCACTCGCCTTGCCGTCCTTGTCCTTCACCGCGACGGTATTCTTGCCGGCGAGCGCGCCGTGGCCGTCGAACACGGTGATCTTGTTCTTCTTCATCAGGTGCTTCACGCCGGCCGAGAGCTGGTTCGCCACCTGGCGCGAGCGCTTGACGACCTTGGCGAAATCGTAGCG
>JADYYZ010000391.1 GCA_020853405.1 Acetobacteraceae bacterium | reverse complement strand
TGGCATGTCGGCCTGGGTGGCGGGATGTGCACGCTTGGCTCCTACGCGCTGGCGCTGTGGGCGATGACCCGGGCGCCGATCGCCATGGTCTCGGCGCTGCGCGAGACCTCGATCCTGTTCGGCGTCGCGCTGGCGGCGCTGCTCTTGCACGAGCGGCCGGGCGGCGTGCGGCTGGCCGGCGTCGGGCTGATCGTGCTGGGTGCGGCCGCGCTGCGGCTGGGCTAGCGCTCAGGAACCACGAATTGCTTGGATCGACGCGGCGGGGCGTGACTGTGGGTGTGGCTGCTGCCCAGATACGGCGCCTGTCACCGCACTTCCCGCTGTCGCACGACATCCCGCGAGTGGATGACCGGCGCGTGCTGGCTCAATCAGCGAGCCCTGAGCCTAGTTGAATTATTTCGGCGTGCGCACCACGCCTCCGCGACCACGCCTGCGAAAAATTGACCTATGTGGCCGTCGACAATTCGTGATCGTGCGATCTTGACTTGCGCCGAGGCTCGGTCATGCTGAGCGCGGGACAAGGGGGAAACATCATGAACACACGTTTGGTAGGTAGCTGCATCGCCGTCATCGCGATCGCAAGCACTTCGCTGCCGGTTCACGCAGCGGCCATCGCACACGTTGAGCAGTACTTTACGTTGACGCCAAACCTATGGGGGCAGTGCCCGACGACGTGTGCCTCTCCGGACCAGGTCACATTTTCCTTTGAGTCCCTCACCATAACCGAGATCAAACGGCAATCGGGAACCGGGGTCGTCACCAACAATCCCCTTAGTTATTACTCAGGCACTGGCGGCGCAGGACTCAGTTGGCGGTCCACGGTTGAATCCGGATCAAAGGGAATGGCAAGTGAATGGAAAAGAGTCGATTTCGTTATTAAGGTAATAGACCCAAGCGATACATTGTCTAGCTACTTTTATCTTTATCACAGATTCAGCGCAAACTCGATGCAACAGAGTTATGCTTCTGCTGATCATAAACCTTTCGAATATGCCAGCTTCTTCTCTTCTGTTCCGTTTTATCCGGATTTTTCCTCAAACGTGAATCCGCCTTCCAGCATTATAAACCCTACGGCCACTTCGTGTGATACCAACGGCAATTCAATTGATCCCTACAACTTCTATTTCCACACAGTCGGACAATCGGTCACATGCAGATGGGGCAATCCTTGGTCGGACGAAGAGGGGCCACTCTGGGGAACATTTGGACCCAACGGCATTGGGTACGTCGCCGGCAGCATGTTCATCTCCGCTATCGCGGTGAATATCCCGGAACCTGCATCCATAGGGGCATTTTCTGTCGCCCTTGCTTCGCTGGCCATGGCCGGTGGGCGTCGGCGCGCCAGTCGCCGTATGGCAACGGGACGCCTCGAAAAACCGCTGGTGTTGGGCTTGATGGGCTGATTCGGTTCCGCTGGTGACGGCGGGGAGGCGTGGCATGGCGGGACAGGCGGGCTTCTTCGACGCGGAGGAGCGTCTGCGCTGGCTGTCGGCGTCGGGTGATCCGCTGGAGCGGCTGCATGCCGTGGTGGAGTTCGAGGGGTTCCGCGGGGAGTTGGAGGCGGCGCTGCCGCGGGCCAAGCGCAGCCGCGGCGGCCGGCCGCCCGTGGGAGGCGGTGCTGATGTCCCGCGTTCTCGTATTTCAGGCGCTGTATACGCGGTCGGACGAGCAGACGGAGTATCATACCAACGTCAATTGCATTGGCCGTTGGTATTGGGTCTTTCATCGTCCTCAAGCGCCGGGCGGCGGCTCTTCCGCCTTGGCTCGCCGCACCGGCGGCGGGCGCCCTCGGCGCCTCGGCACGAGTCAAAGTCTCGTGCCGCTGGTATTATGTGAGCCGCCCTCGAAGGCCACAGCGCCGCAACGCCGCCGCCGGCCCTGCCCGACTGACCTGGCCGACGCCCTGCGGGCGATGATCACGGATCTCGTGGCGGCTGCCCTGCCTCGCGGGTGCGGGTGCGCAGGGTCACGAACTCCTCGGCCGCGGTCGGATGAATGCCGATGGTGCGGTCAAAATCGGCCTTGGTGGCACCGGCGACAATCGCCACCGCGATCCCCTGCATGATCTCGGGCGCGTCCTCGCCCAGCATGTGCGCACCCAGCACCTTCTGCGTGGCGCTGTCCACCACCAGCTTGATCATTGTGCGTCGTGCACGTTTGCTGATCGTGTGGCGCATCGGCGTGAAGCGCGTGACGAAAATGTCGGCGGGGCCGCGGGCGGCGGCGTCCTCCTCGGTGAGGCCCACGGTTGCGATCGGCGGGCTGCTGAAGACGGCGCTCGGCACGTTGGCAAGGCTGATGCTGCGCGGGCGGTTGCCGAACAGCGTGTCGGCCAGCGCGTGGCCCTGCGCGGTGGCGACGGGGGTGAGGTTGACCTGGTCGGTCACGTCGCCGAGCGCAAAAATGTGCGGCACGTTGGTCGCCATCCCGGCATCGACCGGAATGGCGCCTCCGCGTGCGCTCGCAACGCCCGCCGCGGCGAGATCGAGGCCCGCGACATTGGGCCGGCGCCCGGTGCACAGGAACAGCGCATCGACATCGAGCCGTGAGCCGTCGGACAGATGCAGCCGCGTATCCGGCCCGATCCGCTCGATCTCGCCGGCGGTGGTGGCAAAGCGGAGATCAATGCCGGAGGACCGCATCGCCTCGGCCAGGCCGTCACGCAGGTCGGAATCGAAGCCGCGCAGGAATTTTTCGCCGCGATAGAGCAGCGTGACCTGCGCGCCGAGGCCCGCAAGCAGGCCAGCGAACTCGACCGCGATGTAGCCGCCGCCCATGATCGCCACGCGACGGGGAAAGTTCTCCAGCGTGAACAGATCATCGGAAATCAGGCCGTGCTCGTCGCCCGGGATCCCCGGGCGCTCCGGCTGGCCGCCGGTCGCGATCACGATCCGTTCCGCGCTCACGCGCCTGCCGCCGACATCGAGCGTGTGCGGGTCGAGAAAGCGGGCGGGCGCGTCGAAGACGGTGCAGCCCGCATTCGTCAGCAGCGAGACATAGATGCCGGAGAGCCGGCGGGTTTCCGCCAGCGTCGCCTCGCGCAAGGTCGGCCAGTCGTGGCCGGCGACCGAGAGCTGCCAGCCGAAGGCACGGGAATCGGCGAAGTGGCCGGAATACTCGCTGGCCTGGACCAGGATCTTCTTCGGCACGCAGCCCACGTTCACGCAGGTGCCGCCCCAGAAGCGGGATTCCGCGACGCCCACGCGCGCGCCGTGGCCGGCGGCGATGCGAGCGCACCGCACGCCGGCCGAGCCACCGCCGATCACGAACAGATCGACGTCGAAGTCCATGCGGCTTGCGTCAGCCGCCGATGCCGCCCAGCGCCAGGTACTTCACCTCGAGATATTCCTCGATGCCGTACTTGGAGCCCTCGCGCCCGGTGCCGCTTTCCTTCATCCCGCCGAAGGGGGCGACCTCGGTCGAGATGATGCCCTCGTTGATGCCGACGATGCCGAACTCCAGGGCTTCCGCCACCCGGAAGATGCGGCCGACATCGCGCGAATAGAAATAGGCCGCGAGGCCGAACTCGGTGTCGTTGGCAAGCGTGATCGCCTCGGCCTCGTCCTTGAACTTGAACAAGGGTGCCACGGGGCCGAACGTCTCCTCGTGGAAGATCTTCATCGCCGGCGTGACGCCGGTGACGATGGTGGGTTCGAAGAAGTTCTTGCCCAGCGCGTGCCGCTTGCCGCCCAGGAACACTTTCGCGCCGTGCGAAACGGCATCCGAGATGTGCTCCTCGACCTTGGCCACCGCCGCGGCATTGATCAGCGGCCCCTGGCTCACGCCCTCGTCGAAGCCGTTGCCGACCTTCAGGCCCTTCACCGCTTCGGCCAGCTTCTTTGCGAAGGCGTCGTACACCTTCTCCTGCACCAGGATGCGGTTGGCGCAGACGCAGGTCTGGCCGGTATTGCGGTACTTGCTCGCCATCGCGCCCTGCACGGCGGCATCAAGGTCGGCATCGTCGAACACGATGAAGGGCGCGTTGCCGCCGAGCTCCATGCTGGTCTTCTTCACCGTGCCGGCGCACTCGGCCATCAGGATCTTGCCGACCTCGGTCGAGCCGGTGAACGACAGTTTGCGCACGATCGGGTTCGAGGTGAGCTCCTTGCCGGTCTCGTTCGACGGGCCGGTGATCACGTTCATCACGCCCGGCGGCATGCCGGCGCGCTCGGCCAGCACGGCGAGCGCCAGCGCGCTGAACGGCGTCTGCGAGGCAGGGCGCACGACGCCGGTGCAGCCGGCGGCCCAGCCGGGCGCGCATTTGCGGGTGATCATGGCGCTCGGGAAGTTCCAGGGCGTGATCGCGGCGAACACGCCGACCGGCTCCTTCTGCACGATGATCCGCCTGCCACGCGCGTTCTGCGGGATGGTGTCGCCGTAGACCCGCTTGCCTTCCTCGGCGAACCATTCGACGAAACTGGCGGAGTAGACGACCTCGCCCTTGGCCTCGGTCAGCGGCTTGCCCTGCTCGGCGGTCATGATCGCGGCCAGGTCATCGGCGTTGGCCAGCATCAGGTCGTGCAGCTTGCGCAGGATGGTTGCGCGTTCCTTGGCGGTCATCGCCCGCCAGGCGGGGTAGGCGGCATTCGCCGCCTCGATCGCGCGGCGGGTCTCGGCCTGGCCGAGCGCCGGCACGGTGCCGAGCGGCTCACCGGTGGCGGGGTTGACCACGGTGATGCTGCGGCCGCTGTCGGCCTCGATCCACTTGCCGCCGACATAGCAGGCCTGGCGGAACAGCGAGGCATCCTTCAGCGCGAGGGGGGCGCTTACGTTCAACATGGCGAAATTCCTCCCGGAGGTACGTGGACAGAGCCTAGGCCAAGCTACCCGGGAAGGCGAGGGAGAGGATTCTCAACCGTGGGGCGCCGGCGGCAGAGCGTGCGGATTCGCCTGCCGCGGGCGCGCTATTCCACTGTCACCGATTTCGCGAGGTTGCGCGGCTGGTCGACATCGGTGCCGCGCAGCACCGCGACGTGATAGGCCAGCATATGCACCGGGATGACCGCGAGGATGGGTGCCACGAAGGCATCGACCGCGGGCATCACCAGACAGTCATGCGCAAGCCCCTCCAGCTGGCGGGCACCTTTCGGGTCGGTCACGGCGATCACCTTGGCGCCCCGTGCCGCGGCCTCCTGGAGGTTGGAAACCGTCTTCTCGAAATGCGCATCGGAAGGCGCGATCGCGATCACCGGCACGCGCTCGTCGATCAGCGCGATGGGGCCGTGCTTCATCTCGCCGGCGGCGTAGCCTTCGGCGTGGATGTAGGAGATCTCCTTCAGTTTCAGGGCACCTTCCATCGCCACCGGCCAGGACTGGCCGCGCCCGAGATAGAGCACCGTGCGCGCCTCGAAGATGTCGGCAGCGATGCGGCGCACCGCAGCTTCGGTATCCAGCACCTCGGCGGCGGCGGCCGGCACGGCGGTGAGCGCCGCGGTCAGCCGCCGTTCGCCCTGCGCATCGAGCGTGCCGCGGGCGCGCGCCAGCGCCAGCGCGAGGCAGGCCAGCACGGTGAGCTGCGCGCTCATCGCCTTGGTGCTGGCGACCCCGATCTCCGGGCCGGCGACGGTCTGGATCATCGCCTCGGCCTCGCGCGCGATCGAGCTTTCGGGCACGTTGACGATGCCCAGCGTGCGCTGGCCGAGCGCCTTCGAAAGGCGGAGCGCCGCCAGCGTGTCGGCGGTCTCGCCGGATTGGCTGACGAACACGCAGAGCCCGCCAGGCGCCAGCACCGGGTCGCGATAGCGGAATTCGCTCGCGATGTCGGTCTCGACCGGGATGCGCGCCAGTTTCTCGATCCAGCCGCGGGCAACCTGGGCAGCATAGTAGCTGGTGCCGCAGGCGATCAGCGTCACCCTGCTGAGAGAGGCCAGGTCGAACGGCAGGTCAGGCAGCGTGACCGCGCCGCGCGCCGGATCGACCAGCTGGTGCAGCGTGTCGCCGATCACCGTCGGGTGCTCGAAAATCTCCTTCTGCATGAAGTGGCGGTAGTTGCCCTTGCCGACCAGGGCGCCGCTGGCGGCGGTGGTGGAGACCTTGCGCGCGACCGTATGGTCGGACTCGTCGAAGAAGGTCGCGCCGTTGCTGTCCAGCACCACGCAGTCGCCTTCCTCCAGGTAGGCGATGCGACGGGTCAGCGGCGCCAGCGCCATCGCATCGCTGCCCAGGAACATCTCGCCGTCGCCGAAGCCCACCGCCATCGGGCTGCCGCGTCGCAGGCCGACCAGCAGGTCCTTGCGGCCGGCAAAGACGACAGCGAGCGCGAACGCGCCGCGCAGGCGCTTCATCGCCGCCTGGCTGGCGGCCACCGGCTCCAGCCCCTGGTCGATCAGCTGGGTGATCAGGACCGCCACCGTCTCGGTGTCGGTCTGGCTGGTGAAGCGGTAGCCCGCGGCCGAAAGCTCGGCCCGCAGCTCGGCGAAATTCTCGATGATGCCGTTATGCACCAGCGCCACCCGTTCGGTGGCGTGCGGGTGGGCATTGGCCTCGGTCGGGGCGCCATGAGTTGCCCAGCGGGTATGGCCGATGCCGGTGGTGCCGGGCAGCGGCTCGGCGGCCACCGCCTCGGCAAGGGCCGCGAGCTTGCCCGGCGCCCGGCGCCGCTCGATATGGCCGTTCACGATCGTCGCCAGGCCGGCGCTGTCGTAGCCCCGGTACTCCAGGCGCTTCAGCGCCTCCAGCAGGCGCGGGGCGGCAGGTTCCTGCCCGATGATGCCGACGATGCCGCACATGATTCAGACCTCTTTCTTGACCCCACCCGCCTTCGCCCCAGCCTTCTCGTCGGCCTTCGCCCCCGCCTTGGCCGCGCGCCGGCGCTGGCGAAAGCGCTCGGCCGCACGCTCGCGCACGCTCTGTTCGCCGCGGGCAACGGCAACCGCATCATCGGCGACGTCGTGCACGATGGTGCTGCCGGCGCCGACGATCGCGCCCGCGCCGATGCGCACCGGCGCCACCAGCGCGGTATTGCTGCCGATGAACGCGCCCGCGCCGATCTCGGTGCGGTACTTGCCCACGCCATCGTAATTGCAGGTGATGGTGCCGGCACCGATGTTGGCCCGCGCGCCGACCACGGCGTCGCCCAGATAGCTCAGGTGGTTGGCCTTGGCACCATCGCCGAGCATGGTGTTCTTCAGCTCGACGAAATTGCCGACATGGGCGCCGGCGCCCAGCACCGCCCCGGGCCGCAGCCGCGCGAACGGCCCGACCAGCGCGCCGGGACCGACCGTGCAGGCTTCCAGATGGCTGAAACTGCGGATCTCGGCCCCTTCCTCGACCACGACGCCAGGGCCGAACACGACGTGCGGGTGCACCACCACGTCGGCGGCGAGCCTCGTGTCATGAGCCAGGAAGATGGTTTCCGGCGCGACCAGTGTGGCGCCCCCCTCCATCGCGGCGCCCTGCAGGCGCTGCTGCATCGCCGCCTCGGCGCGGGCCAGTTCGGCGCGGCTGTTGACGCCCAGGCATTCCGCCTCGTCTGCCTCGACATGGCGCACGGCGCGGCCCTCGGCCCGGGCGGCGGCGACGATGTCGGTCAGGTAGTATTCGCCCTTGGCGTTGTCGTTCCTGACCGCGCCCAGCCACCGCGCGAGGTCGGCGCGACTGGCCAGGAAGGCGCCGACATTGCACAGCCCGATGCGGCGCTCCTCGGGGCTGGCATCGGCGAATTCGACGATCCGCCCGACGCCGCCGTCTTCGTCCAGCACCAGCCTGCCATAGGCGCCGGGGTCGGCCGGGCGCATCGCCAGCAGGGCGAGCCCGCCCTCGGGGCGGGCGGCGCCAAGGGCGGCCAACGTCGCCGGGCGCAGCAGGGGGTTGTCGGCATACAGCACCAGGCAGGCGCCACCGGCATCCTCCAGCAGCGCCAACGCCTGTTGGGCGGCGTGGGCAGTACCCAGCCGGTCGTGCTGGACCGCGACCGCGTGCGGCGCCACCGCCGCCGCAAGGCCCGGCATGTCGGGGCCGGCGACCACCACCGCCCGCGCGAAGCCGGCCGCCTCGCACGCGGCGATCAGGTGCAGAAGCATCGGCCGGCCCGCCAGCGCGTGCAGCGCCTTGGGCTTTCGCGAGCGCATGCGTGTGCCCAGCCCCGCCGCCAGGATGATCGCCACATCCTCCATCGCCGTCTTGTTCAATGAACCAGGTTTGCCTGTCCAGCCCGAATCTCGGTAAATCATGGTTACATCCGGTTACGGGAGCACTACTCTGCCACCTACAATTGTATTCGACCTAGATGGCACGCTGATAGATAGCGCATCGGACCTTGCTGCTGCGCTGAACCGCACGCTTGGCGTGCTCGGCCTGCTGCCATTGCCGGTTGCCGAGGTCGCGGCGATGGTCGGTGACGGCGCACGGGTTCTGCTGGCGCGTGCCTTCGCCGCGCACGGGCGGGCACCCACGCCCGACCAGCTGGACGAGGCGACGGCGGCCTATCTCCGCGACTACCAGGCCAACCTCGCGGTCGCGACGGTGCTCTATCCGGGCGTCGCCGAGACGCTTGCGGCGATGCGCCGGGCAGGCTCGCGGATGGCGGTCTGCACCAACAAGCCGGAGGCAGCGGCGCGTGCCATCCTGCGCCAGCTCGGCGTTGCCGATGCCTTCGTCGCGGTCGGCGGCGGTGATTCCTTTCCGGTGCGCAAGCCCGACCCGGCGCATCTTTCTGCCACCATGCAGGCAGCCGGCATGACGCGGGCGGTGATGGTGGGCGACCACGCGAACGATGTGCTGGCGGCACGGGGCTGCGGCATCCCCTCGATCTGGGCGGCCTGGGGCTATGGCGCGGCGGATCCCGGCGCGGATGCGGTGGCGAGGGAGTTCGCGGCGCTGCCGGCGCTCGTTGGCGTGCTCACGGCGCGGGCCGGCTGACTGCGGTCGCAAGGCCCGTGCGCTCGACGAAGGTGAGGTACAGCACGGCGGTGCCGAACCAGCCGCTGTCGAGCTCAAGCCGCACCGGCAGCGGCGGCGCATCGGCGAAAAGGCGCGCCATCCAGGCCCGGCCCTGGCGCGGTTTCGCGGCCTCCTCGCGGTCCCAGTTGCGGTAGAAGCCGGCAACCTGGCGGCCCTCGAACCGGCAGACGGTCGTCCTTCCCGCGAAAATGCCGCGCCGGTCGCGCTCCAGCACCGCCTCGCCCACCGTGGCGGCGACGAAGTCGGTGCGCCGGCGGCCGTCGAACATCTTCGCCTCGCCCTCGCAGCGCCCGGTCTCGGCAACGCTGCGCATCAGGCCGGCGAGCGCGCTCAGCGCATCGACCGTGCCCGATTGCAGGTCGGGCGGCACCGCTTCGCGTTCCTCGGCATTGGGGGGGTCGAGGGTGCGCACCACCGGCATGCCGGCTACGTAATCCAGCGCGATCCGGCGCACGCGGCCATTCCAGGTGCCGTCCATCACGTAGCGGGCCGGCCGCAGGCGCTCCTCGGGCCGGCGCGGCAGCACACCCTCGCTTTGGCTGTTCTGTTCGCCGCTTACGAACAGCGAGGCGATGCCGCGGGTGCGCAAGGCAGTGGCGAGCCGATAGGTGCCGTCGGCGCCGAATGCGACCTCGGCCTCGAGGTCGAGCACCGGGATGCCGGCGACATAGGCGACGTAGCGCGCGCGCACCGGCGCGCCCTCGGCCGCCGCCGCGGCGATCGGCGTGGCCAGCACGGCGAGGCACGCGGCAAGCACCGACAGCACGCGCATGCGCGCCACATGGGCCAGGATTGCGGCGGATGCAAGGTCGCACGCGACGCCGCCGCGGCGTTGACAGTCGCGGCACTCCGATCGTAACTGCCCGCTGCCGGGCGGGCGCGTAGCTCAGCGGGAGAGCACTCGCTTCACACGCGAGGGGTCACAGGTTCAATCCCTGTCGCGCCCACCATGCCGCCCCGCACTTCCGTGCACTGAGCGAAGCGGTTCCGTGTCGGCCGGCTTTACAGCGGGACACGCCGGAGTCTGCCCGGGAGTCGGCTACCCTTACACCCGACTACCCCGCCAACCTTTCGAGGACGGCGAAACCTTAGCACACCCTAAGGTTGTCTTCACGTGGCACGCCCCATGCTTTTCGAGACTCACACGCGCCTATTGCAATCGGCGCAGAAGATGGAGACTCGACATGGCACGCATGCGCACCCTCGGCGTCGCCGCCCTGGTCGTCGGCGCCCTCGCAGCCGCTCCCGCGCACGCGGCGCTGACGATCGTCGCCGGCATCGGCGGCGCCCCCACTGGCGTCAGCCGCAGCAACCTCGACAGCCTGGCGCTGGGCAGCCTCGCCAGCCAGCAGATCGTGCCTGGGGTCATGCTCGGGCTGGTGCCCGACGCCGCGGTCGTGCAGGGCAGCCTCTCCGGCCGCTACGCCGCGCCCTATCTGTCCGGCGCCAACGGCTTGGGCTTCGGCAGCCCCGACCAGCCGGGCGGGGTGGACACGACGCGCTATCTCGGCACCGGTTCGACCGGCGCCCATGCCGGGGCTGGCGTCACGATCAGTTTCAGCACGCCGCAGCACTATTTCGGCCTGCTCTGGGGATCGGTGGACAACTACAACACGCTGCGCTTCTACGACGGCGCGTCGCTGGTCGGCACGCTGACCGGCGGCCAGGTGACGCCTTCGGCCACCGGCGACCAGGGCCTGAACGGCACCTTCTATGTCAACATCAACTCCGATCTCGGGTTCGACCGCGTGGTGGCGACCAGCAGCCAGTATGCGTTCGAGTTCGACAACATCGCCTGGAACGCCCGCCCC
>JADYYZ010000390.1 GCA_020853405.1 Acetobacteraceae bacterium | reverse complement strand
GACAACAGCCCCGCCGCCGACCGCCACGCGCGCAGGCTGGCAAGCCTGCCGCCCGGGTCGCTGCCGTTCGTCGATGTCTTCATCGCGACCTACAACGAGCCGTTCGAGGTGCTGGAGAAGACGATCGTCGGCGCGCTCGCGCTCGACTGGCCGGCCTTGCGCGTCTGGGTGCTGGATGACGGGCGGCGCGACTGGCTCGGCGATTTCTGCGCCCGCCACGGCGTCGGCTATCTGACGCGGCCCGACAACAGGGGCGCCAAGGCCGGCAACATCAACGCTGCCCTTGCCCGCACCGATGCGCCCTTCGTGCTGGTGCTCGATGCCGATTTCGTGCCGCGCGGCGACTTCCTGCGCCGCACCATGGGCTTCTTCGAGGATGCGCGCGTCGGCATCGTGCAGGCACCGCACCGCTTCTACAACCCCGATCCGATGCAGCAGAACCTGGCGCTGCACCGCGTGCTGCCCGACGACCAGCGCCTGTTCTTCGATGTGATCATGCCGGCCCGCGACGCCTGGGATGCCGCGTTCTGCTGCGGCTCGAACGGCGTGATCCGGCGCGCCGCACTGGAGGAAGCCGGCGGCGGGCTGCCCGACGGCTCGATCACCGAGGACATGCTGCTGAGCCTCGTGCTGCTGCGCAAGGGCTACGTCACGCGCTACCTGAACGAACCGCTGGCGCTGGGGCTCGCGCCCGAATCGACCGCCGCGTTCTTCGTGCAGCGGGCGCGCTGGGCCAGGGGCGCGATCCAGATCCTCTATCTGCGCGCGGGGCCCTTCGGGCCGGGGCTGCCGTTGCTGCACCGCCTGTTCTTCCTGCCCACCCACTGGCTTTCCGGCAGCCTGGTGCAGAGTTTCTCGCTGCTGGCGCCGGTGCTGTTCATGCTGACCGGCACGGTGCCGATCGCCAATGTCGGCGTGCCCGAGGTGCTCGCCTTCCAGCTGCCGACCGTGGTCGCGTTCATGGGCGGCCTCGCCCGGCTGTCGGGGGGTGCCTATCACCCGCTGGCGGCCCTGGTGCTGAGCGCGTTTTCCGCGGTGCGCCTGTTGCCGGTGGTGCTGGCGACGCTGGTGCGCCCCCATGGCCACGTCTTCCGCGTGACCCCGAAGGGTTCGGCGGCACAGGCCGATGCCGCCGACCGGCGGGTGGTGCGCGCCGCCGTCATGCTGCTGGCCGCCACCGTGGTCGGGCTTGCGCTGAACGCCAGCACCACGACCCGCATCATCAGCCGCACCGCGCTGGTTCCCGTGGTCGCGGGATGGTCGGTCTACAACGCGATCGTGCTGCTGCTGGTCGCAACGCTCGCGATCAGCCGCCCGACGCTGCGGCGCGAGGAGCGGTTCGACATGGAGCGTGCACCGGCGAGCCTCAAGCTCGACGGCACCGCGATCGCCGCGCGCCTGCTCGACATGAGCCTTGCCGGCGCCCAGGCCGAGATCACCGGCGCACACCCACTCGCGGTCGGCCAGGCGGTTCGGCTGGCGTACGGCGAGGTTCCGGCCGTCGCGGCGCGCGTGGTGGCGCTGCGCGGTGGCGGGCGGGTGGCGCTGGATTTCATCGCACCGACCGAGGCAGAGCGTGCGGCGCTGATCCGTGCGCTGTTCAGTGCGCCGCGCCGGCCGCTGGTGACGCCGGCAGCACCCGGCCGCGTGGTGTCGTCCATGCTGGGCAGGGTCTGGCTGGGTCCGGCCGCCGCCCGCGCCTGATCGGCGCGACCAGGTCAGGCGGCAGGGCCGGCGACCAGTGTCGAAAGCAGCACCCGCACGGGTTCGGGAATGCGCGCCGGCCGGTTGCTGACGCGATCGACATAGACATGCGTGAACGCGCCCACCGCCGCCGCGCGATCCTGATCGGCGCGGAAGATCGCGACCTCGTAGGTGACACTGCTGTTGCCGAGCCGCACGACCTTCAACCCGACCTCGATCGCGTCCGGGTAGGCGAGCGAGGCGAAGTAGGTGCAGCGCGTCTCGATCACCAGCCCCACGACGGGGCTGTTCGCGATGTCGAGCACCCCGTGGTCGAGCAGGTGGCGGTTCACCGCGGTGTCGAACAGGCTGTAGTAGATCACGTTGTTCAAGTGCCCGTAGGCGTCGTTGTCCGACCAGCGGGTGGAAAGCGGCACGAGCTGCGGGTAGGCGCTTTTCAGCGTCGGCGTGGCGCGCGGCGTCACGGCATCGCTGCGCATCACAGGAAGGTCGCCCGGACATCGACGCTGGAGCGTACACCAAGATCTTCGAAGTGCGCCTCCAGCCAGCGCCCCGCGCAGCTGCGGCCGGCGGCCTTGAGGTGTTCGAGGAACTCGGGCTCGGCGTTGAACTTGCTGCTGACACCAAGCGCCTTCATTCCCGCCTCGTCGCCGATCATGTGGATGCGCATGTTCTTGTAGCGCGACGCGAAGGGCTCGCGCAGTGCGTTCTGTTCCAGCAGGCGCTGCACGAAGGCGATCGCGCGCATCTCGTGCATCAGCGAGGCGTTGAAGGTGATCTCGTTCATCCTGTCGTCGATCTCAAGTGATGTCCGCGGGACGCCCTCGCGCTGCAACGGGTTGATCTGCACCAGCACGACGTCCGGGGTCTGGCAGCCATAGATCAGCGGCCAGATCGCCGGGTTGCCCATGTAGCCGCCATCCCAGTACGGATCGCCGTCGATCTCCACCGCCTGGTAGAGGTGCGGCAGGCAGGCCGAGGCAAGCAGGGCGTCGAGCGAGAGGTCGTCCTGGCTGAAGACCCGCGGCCGGCCGGTACGCACGTTGGTTGCGGTGACGAATAGACGGAGCGCCCGGCACGCGCGCACCGCCTCGATGTCGATCTGCTCGGCGAGAATCTCGCGCAGCGGCTGATGGTTGAGCGGATTGGCCTGGTATGGCGAGAACAGGCGGCCGACCAGGCTGAACCAGAGATACCCGGGCGATTGGTCGAGGTTCCAGCGCCCGAGCAGCCGGTCGATCAGGGTCCGCTGGAAGGGGCTGAAGACCGCGCGCGCACCGGTGCTGATCCAGAACCGGTCAAGCGCGCGTCGGCCGCCCTCCGGCCCGCCATGCGCGTGACCTGCCGCGAGGGCGGCGGCGTTCATCGCGCCTGCGCTGGTGCCGCTGACCGCCTCGATGACGATGCGATCGTCCTCGAGCAGACGATCGAGCACACCCCAGCTGAAGGCGCCATGCGCCCCACCCCCCTGGAGCGCGAGGCTGATCCGCCGCGCTGTCGATGCCACGCTGCCCGATGCCGCATCGCGCCCGCCTTGCGCGGCTCCTTCGCCAGTCTCACCCGCGCCCATGCCGACCTCGTGCGATTGCCCGATCATGCTACACGTGCCGCCGTGCGCGGTTCCAGGACCCCGCCGCGTTGCGATCGTGCGTGCCAGTGGCAATCTTCGCTTCGGCCCCCCGGGAGGTGCGCGGATGGCGATCGCGAGGCAGGACGTGCTGGTGGTCGGCGCCGGCCCGACCGGGCTTCTGTTGGCACTCTGGCTGCACCGGCTCGGCGTTTCCGTGCGCATCATCGACAGGATGCCGCGGCCAGGCACTGCCTCGCGCGCGCTTGGCGTGCAGGCGCGCACGCTGGAGATCTACCGCCAGCTCGGCATCGCCGATAGGGTGGTGAAGCTCGGGCTGGAATTCACCGCCGCCAATATCTGGGTGCGCGGCCGCAAGCGGGCGCGTGCGGCGTTCGGCGAGATGGGCAAGGGGATCAGCCCGTACCCCTACATGCTGATCCTGCTGCAGGACGTGCACGAGCGCGTGCTGGAGGACACCCTCGCCGGGCTCGGGCTGATCGTCGAACGCGACACCGAGCTGGTCGGCTTCGAGCAGGATGCGCACGGCATCGCCGCCACGCTGCGGCACGCCGGGGGCGCTGCCGGGCGATGCGAGGCAGCATACCTCGCCGGATGCGACGGCGCGCGTTCACTGGTTCGCGAGACCATCGGCGCCGGCTTCCCGGGCGGCACCTATGCGCACCGGTTCTACGTCGCCGATGCGGTGGTACGGGGCCCGGTCGCCAACGGCGAACTGCATGTCGCGCTGGACGATGACGATTTCCTCGCTGCCTTCCCGATGCCGGGCGAAGGCCATGTGCGGCTGATCGGCACGGTCAGGGCGGAAGCCGAGAATGCCCCCATGCCGCAATGGCAGGATGTCAGCACCATCGTGCTGCGACGCCTGGGCGTTACGGTGCAGCTGGTGAACTGGTTCTCGACCTACCAGGTGCATCACCGCGTGGCGGGGCATTTCCGCGATCGGCGGGTCTTCCTGCTTGGCGATGCGGCGCACATCCACAGCCCGGTCGGCGGCCAGGGCATGAACACCGGCCTTGCCGACGCGACCAACCTCGGCTGGAAACTCGCCGCCGTCCTGCAGGGTCGCGCG
>JADYYZ010000389.1 GCA_020853405.1 Acetobacteraceae bacterium | reverse complement strand
TCGAGGCCGAGACCAACGCGCGGCCGCGCGCCGGGTCGGGCAATGGCGGTGGCGCCCCTGGGGCGACACCAGCTGCCGACGTGATCCCGGCAAGCAACGGCAATGCGCCCGGACCTTCCGGCGCGGCGCCAGGTGCCGCAAGCAGCATCACGCCGGGCAGCCCGCCATCGGTCTCGGCCAGCGCCACCTCCGCCGCGGCCGATCCGCAGGCGATCGCCGCGATCGCGGCGGAGATCCGCCGCATCGTCTGCGTCACCGTGCAGCAGGCGCCGCTGCGTCGCGGTCAAAAGAACTCCAACAGGTTCGTCGGCGAAGTGTGCAATGCGCCGCCAGTGCGCATTGCCGCGTCCGCAACCCGTCGGTAGTCCGGCAATGTTCGACAACCCCAGACCAGGCCAGTCGGTGTTCGGGCTGTTCTACCGGCTGCGCCTGCCGATTGCGGTGCTGCTGATCGGCCTGGCCGGCCTGACGCTCCCCGAACAGGTCAGCGACATGCTGAGCCAGATTTCGTGGCGGGAGGACAGGGCACGCTTCCTGTCCTTCCACGGGGCAGTCGCCGCATGGGGGTTATGTCTCTGGCTGATCGCGCGCTGGTCCGCCACGCTCGCCTACGGCGACGAGTGGCGGACCAGCCAGGATCCGCTGCTGGCATGGGCCAACACGCTGCCGCGCCTGCTGGTGCTGGGCGCCTGCGCGGGTGACATCGTGCTGGTCCTGCGCACCTTCCCGCTCGGCGATCCGGCGCTGTGGCCGCATATCGTTGCCGCAGCGATCATCGCCCTTGGTTTGATCGGTTTCGCCTGGCGGCGACGGCGGGTGCCCCGCACCCGGATACTTGGCTGGGTGAACGGCGACGAGGCATGGATCGGCTGTCACGCTTCCGGGCAACTGATTCCTTGTGAACGGCCGCTGTGGCGAAAGGCCGGTTACGGCATCGGCGCCGATCTCGCTGCGTTCCCATTCGGTCGATATGGGCTGCCGTTCCTCGCGGCCCTGGCAGCAGCGCTCACCGTCGCGATCAGTGTCTGGCCGGTCGCGGTGCCGCGTGCCCTGGGCGCGCCGGCTTGCGTGATGTTCGGGCTGGCCGGTATCACCCTCGGCTTTGGCTGGCTGGTCGTTGCCGGTGAGCGCGGATTGCGGGTGCGGCTGGCAGGTCGGCTGGTCGCGCCGCCCATGCTGACGCTGATTCTGGCATGGAACATTGCCGGCGGCGAGATCGCCCGCCTGTGGCCGCGCATGCACGAATCGCTGCCTGGCGCCCACAACATCCGACGCCTGCCCAAGGACACTGCCGGGGCCGTTTGGGGCCGGCCGACGCTTGCCTCGGCTGCGGCCGGCTGGCTTGCCCGGTGCGCGCCTTACCTCGCACGCGATGGCCGGATGCCGGTCGTGCTGGTGGCAACCGCCGGCGGTGCCAGTCGCGCGGCACTTTGGACGGCGAGCGCACTGCATCGGGCCGAACTGCTCTCGCCCGGTTTCCATCGCCATGTTTTTGCGATCAGCAGTGTCTCCGGCGGCAGCCTGGGAGCCGCCGTATGGATCGCGCAGCTCGCCGATGCAGAACGCGACTGCACCAGCACGACCCCCTGGCCGGAGCAGATGCAAGCCATGCGCCAGGCGGTCGAAATGCTGGGGCAGGATTTTCTTGCGCCGCCACTGGCGAGCTACCTGTTTTCCGATGCGCTGGCCCGCTTTGCGCTTCTGCCGCTTGCGGATCGCGCGGCAGCGCTGGAACAGGGGTTCGCCGACTCCTATCGCGACGCCACGGGCGGTTCGGCGACGCTCGATGCGCCGTTCCTCAGCCTTTGGCGAGATCGGAACGGCGCAACCGCACTCCGCCCCTTGTGGTTTGCGAATGGCACGCACACGGCCAGCGGACTACCCGCAATCACGGCACCAGTGCGCATCGGGCGTGACGATTTTCCGTTCGCGCACGACGCCTTGTCGCTGCTGGGTCGCGATGTTCGGGTTGCGACCACGGTGACGAACACCGCGCGCTTTCCCTATGTGACGCCGGTCGGACGGCTGCCGAACACGGGTCAGGGGCTGGTGGATGGCGGCTATTTCGAGAACCTGGGCGGGGGCACGCTGCGCGATGTCGCGCGCGCGTTACGCGCCGCGCACGCTGAACTGCCCGGCATGCCGGCGCTCGATCTGATCGTGCTGCTGATCCAGTCGGATCCCGATCTGCCGCCCGGCTGGATCATGCGTTGCTCGGGGCGCGGAAACGAACCGCTGCACCCGCCGCCTGGTGCTGGCGGCGCGCAGGCGGTATCGGACTTCATCGGCCCGGCTCTGGCGCTGGCCAGCACACAGGGCGGCCAATCGAAACGGGAGGCAGCCGACCTCGCGGCTCTGTTCTGTGGACCCGACGAGAAGCTATCCCGCTTCCTGCACGTGGCGATGTGCGATGGCATCGACCCGCGCAGACTGCTGGGGCTGAACTGGACCCTCTCGGCCCACGCGGTGCAGCTGATCAGCGAGACTCTTTCTGGCCCCACCGCGTGCGGAAACGACTTCGAGTTCGCGTGGCTGGCTAAGCTGCTGAACGCCGCATCGTCAGGAAGCATAACCGTTGGCGAGCACGCCGGCCGAT
>JADYYZ010000388.1 GCA_020853405.1 Acetobacteraceae bacterium | reverse complement strand
CGCTGCGCAATAACCTGACCGAAATCAACCCCGCCGGCGAGCTGGTTCCGGAACTGGCGGAAAGCTGGGAGTCCTCGCCGGACGCGAAGACCTGGAGCTTCAGGCTTCGCCGCGGCGTCGTCTTCCACGATGGCAAGCCGCTGACGCCACAGGACGTAGTGGCCTCGATCGACTATCATCGCGGCGAGACCAACCGGTCCGGTGCGCGCTCGCTGCTGGCCGATATCGAGGAGCTGCGCGCCGACGGCCCGAACGGCATCCTGGTGCGCCTTCGGCGCGGCAACGCCGACTTCCCCTTCTACACCTCGATCTTCCAGCTGCAGATCTGCCCGCTGGTGGACGGCAAGCCCGACGTGCTTTCCGGCAACGGTACCGGCCCCTACGTGCTGAAGGAATTCGTCCCCGGCGTGCGTGCGAGCGGCAACCGAAACCCGAACTATTTCCGCACCGACAAGGCCTTCTTCGATGCGTTCGAGTTCCGCGCGCTGCTGGACGCCACGGCGCGCACGAACGCGCTGCTGACCAACGCGGTCGATGTCGTGATCCCGGCGGATCTGCAGACGATCGAGCTGATCAAGCGCCGGCCGGGGATTGAGGTCTATTCGGTTCAAGCCAGGCACCACCACGTCTTCCCGATGCGCGTGATGAACGCCCCCTTCGACAACAACGAGGTCCGCCTGGCGCTGAAATCCGCCTTCAACCGCGAAGCCCATATCACCAGGATCCTGAAGGGCTACGGCGGCATCGGAAACGACCATCCGATCGCGCCGTCGGATCCGTTCTTCGCCAAGGATATCCCGCAGCGCCCCTACGACCCGGACCGCGCGCGCTTCCACCTGAAGCAGGCCGGATTGACCAGTCTCGAGGTGTCGCTCAGCGCATCCGACTCGCCCTATGTCGGCTGCGTCGATGCCTGCACGCTGTACCGCGAATATGCGGCGCCCGCCGGCATCACCGTGAACGTCGTGCGCGAGCCACAGGACGGATACTACGCCAATGTCTGGAGGAAGCGGCCCTTCCTGGCCAGCTATTGGGTGGGAAGGCCGACCGCCGACATGATCCTGACCACCGTCTATTCCTCCGGCTCGTCGTTCAACGAGACCGGCTGGAAGAACGAGCGCTTCGATGCGTTGCTGACCGAGGCACGCTCGATGCTGGATCATGCCGGACGCGCCGAACGCTACGCCGAGCTTCAGCGCATGCTGCATGATACCGGCGCGACCATCATCCCGGCCTTCTCGAGCTATGTCGGGGCGCATTCCACCAGGCTTGCGCACGGCGCGATCGGCGGCAGCGCCGAAGCGGACGACTTCAAGATCGCCGAGCGCTGGTGGTTCGCGTGAGCCGTGCCTGCCGGAACATCGGCTGAGACGCCGCGCCGGTCGGGCGCCGGCCGGCTGCTGCCGATCCTGCTGCGACGGGTGCTGCTCGGCCTGCTGACCCTGGCCGCGGTCTCGGTGCTGGTTTTCACCCTGGTCCAGATGCTGCCGGGCGATGCCGCGGAAGCGATCCTCGGCCAGAACGCATCGCCGGCCGCGGTCGCCGCCCTGCGCCATGAGCTCGGCCTGAACGAGCCACTGGTCGCCCGCTATCTCGGATGGTGCAATCGCCTGCTGCATGGCGAGTTCGGCACCTCGCTCGCCAACGGCCTGCCGGTGGCCGGATTGATGCGCGACCGGCTTGCCAACACGCTGTTCCTGGCGGGCTTCACGGCGGCATTCGCGATCCCGCTCGCGTTCGCGCTGGCGCTGGCCGCGGCGGCAGCACGCGGTTCGGCGCTGAACCGCATCGGCGAGGTGATCTCGCTGATGCTGATTTCCTGCCCGCAGTTCCTGATCGCCTATCTGGTGATCTACTGGCTCGCCGTGCAGAACCCTTGGTTCCCGAGCTCGTCGGATATAAGGCCCGGGCAGAGCCTGGCCGACCAGCTCTACCAGGCGTTCCTGCCGATGCTGACATTGTCCACGGTGGTGATCGCCTACATGTTCCGGATGACCCGCGCCGCGGTCGCCGACGTGCTGCGTCACGACCACATCCGCATGGCGGTGCTGAAGGGATTGAGGCCGTGGCGGATCCTGGTCGTGCATGCATTGCCGAACGCGATCGGGCCGATCGCCGTGGTGGTCGCACTGCTGCTGGCCTATCTTGTCGTCGGTGTCGTTATCGTGGAGGTGGTGTTCGTCTATCCCGGCCTCGGCCAATTGCTGGTCGATGCGGTGGGCAAGCGCGACGTGGTCGTCGTGCAGGGCGTCAGCATGGTGTTCGGCACGGCCTTCATCACGCTGAACATGATCGCCGATCTGGCCGGGTTGGCGAGCAACCCGCGCCTGCTGCATCCGCGCTAGGCCGATGGCGCCGTCACCCCTTGCCGCGGCAGGCACCGCGTGGCGCCCGCGCCCCTTCGCCACGGCGATGGCCTGGGCAGGACGCCTCGTGTTCTGCGTGGCCATTGCCGTCGCAGCCCTTGCTCCGTTCCTGGCGCCGCATGGGGAAGCAGCAATCGTCGGCGGTGCGTTCGAGCCCTGGAGCGGCAATCACTGGCTGGGCACCGATGCCCTGGGGCGCGACATCGCCTCGCGCATGATCCATGGCGCCCGCACGACGATCGGCATCGCCGCGGCCACGACATTCCTTTCCGCGCTGATCGGCTGCACGACCGGGCTGCTGGCGGCGACCGTCGGCCGCCTGCTCGACCAGGTGCTGAGCCGCATCGTCGATGTGCTGATCTCGGTGCCGCAGCTCATCTTCGCGCTGCTGGCGCTGACCATCTTCGGAACCTCGACGCTCACGCTCATCGGCGTGACGGCAGCGCTCGATTCCACCCGCTTCTTCCGTTTCGTCCGTTCAGCCGCCGTCGGCGTTGCCGTGCTCGATTATGTCGAGGCGGCAAGGCTGCGCGGCGAACGGCTGGCATGGATCATGGGCCGGGAGATCCTGCCGAACATCGCCGTGCCGGTTGCCGCCGAGTTCGGTTCGCGCTTCGGCTTCGTGTTCCTGTTCATCGCATCGCTCAGTTTCCTGGGCCTTGGCATCCAGCCGCCGCTGGCCGACTGGGGCAGCATGGTTCGCGAAACATCGGGCCTGCTGGCGTTCGGTGAGATCACGCCGGTGATCCCGGCCCTGGCCATCGCACTGGTCTCGGTATCGGTCGCGGCGATGGTCGACTGGCTGGTGCCGCAGGGCAGCGATCGGTGATGCACGCCGAGCCGGGCGCGGGAACTGCCATCACGGTAGAGGGGCTGACGGTCGTCGCGGACCGGGGTGCGACGCACATCCTGCAGGATGTCAGCGTGCAGGTCGGCCGTGGCGAGATGCTGGGCGTGATCGGCGAATCGGGTGCCGGCAAGTCAACGCTCGGCTCGCTGCTGCTCGGCTACCTCGCCCCCGGATGCCAGGCGCTCGCCGGGCGGATCGTGTTCGATTCGCGTGACCTGTTGCGCATGCGCGAGTCCGAGCGGCGCCAGCTGCGCGGCACCAGGATTGCCTATGTCGCCCAGTCGTCGAGCGCTGCCTTCAATCCGGCCTATCGAATCATCGACCAGCATATCGAGGTCGCCGTGCAGCATGGCCTGGCAAGCCGCAGCCATGCCCGCCAGGACGCCGTTCGGCTGCATCACGAGCTTGGCCTGCCCGCGGACGCCGGCGAGCGTTTCGCGCACCAGCTCTCGGGCGGCCAGCTGCAGCGGGCGATGATCGCCATGGCCATCTCCTGCCGGCCAGAGCTGGTGGTCTTCGACGAGCCGACCACCGGGCTCGATGTCACCACCCAGCTCGGCGTGCTGCGCGTGATCCGGGACGTGGTACGACGTCACGGCATGTCCGGCGTCTATATCTCGCACGACCTGGCACTGGTGGCGCAGATGGCCGACAGGATCGCCGTGATGCGGCACGGCCGCCTGGTCGAGATCGCGGAGACGGCCGCCATGCTTGCCGCGCCCAAGGCCGAGTACACGCGATCGCTTTGGGCCGTGCGCAATCTGGCCAAGGCTGCCGTGCCGCCGGCCGCCGGCGTGGCGCCCTTGCTGTCGCTTCGCGGTGTCGAGGCGCGGTACGGTCCGGTCCCGGTCCTGCGCGGGATCGACCTTGATGTGCCGCCCGGCCGCAGCGTCGTGATCGTGGGCGAGTCCGGCTCGGGCAAGTCCACGCTCGCGCGGGTGATCTGCGGGTTGCTGCCGCCCGGCGCCGGTCGGATCAGGTTCGCGGGCCGCGACCTCGCGCCATCGTTTGCCCGGCGGTCGCGGCAGGACCTGCGCCGCATCCAGATGATCTATCAGATGGCGGATACCGCCCTGAACCCGCGCCAGACCGTGCGAACCGCGATCGGCCGGCCGCTTGTGCTGGCCGAGGGCCTGCGCGGTGCAACCCTCGATGCGAGGGTGCGCGGCCTGATGGCGGAAATCGAACTGGATGCCGTGCTGGCAGATCGGCCGACCGCGATCCTGTCGGGCGGACAGAAGCAGCGCGTCGCCATCGCCCGTGCGCTCGCCGCAGGCCCGACGCTGCTGATCTGCGACGAGGTGACCTCGGCCCTCGACCAGATCGTTGCGCACGGCGTGCTGACCCTGTTGCGCCGGCTGCAGGAAGAAAAGAACCTGTCGCTGCTTTTCATTACCCACGATCTGGGTGTGGCCCGGGCGATCGGCGACTGGATCGTCGTGATGCGGCAGGGTGAAATCGTCGAGCAGGGGCCGGCCGCCTCGATCCTGACCAGCCCGGCCCAGGAATACACGCGGAACCTGCTCGCATCCGTGCCGGAGATGCAGCCTGGCTGGCTGGATCGCGTGCTGGAACGATCGGCGTGACCCCGGGGTCGGCTCTGCCTGACCCGCCGCGGCGATGCCTGGACGGCCAGAGCGGAATGAGGCGCGCGCCCGGCGCGACCCGCGTGCCGGTCGAGACGCTGCCCGCCACGGTGCGGATCGTGCGGCGGCCGGGAACCGGGGTGGCGCGCAGCAGCGGCGGGCCTTATCTGATGACGATGCGGCGCTTCGCCATCCTGCCTGCGATGCTGCTTGCGCTGGTCGGCGCAGCCTTCGCCTCGGCACACCCAGCCCGGGCGCTGGAAAGCCGGCCGGCGGTATCGGCTCAGGCCGAGGTCAGGCTGGTCGCCGAACAGGACGCAGTGGCACCCGGCACAGAACTCCGGGTCGGCCTGCTGCTGCGGCTCGCGCCAGGCTGGCACACCTACTGGAAGAACCCCGGCGATGCCGGGGCGCCGGCGGAGATCACGTTCAGCCTGCCCGATGGCGCGACGGCAGGGCCGATCGCCTGGCCGCTGCCCCGGCGCCTGCCGCAGGGACCGCTTGTCGCCTTCGGCTACACCGGCGAGGTGCTGCTGCCGCTCACGATCTCCCTTCCGGCGGGCCTGGCGGAAGGCCGGTCGCTGCCGATCGAGGCAGCTGCCTCCTGGCTGGTATGCGCGGAGATCTGCATCCCCGAGGAGGCGAATTTCCGGCTCGAGCTGCCGGTTGTCGCCGCCGGGCG
>JADYYZ010000387.1 GCA_020853405.1 Acetobacteraceae bacterium | reverse complement strand
GCCTGTTCGTGGTGCCGGAAGGTGCCCCGGGTTCCGCCGGCTGCTACCTCGGCTACCCGATGCCGGCGCTGCTGCATCGCCTGGCCCGCGCGAGCCGCGCCGCGCGCTGCCTGGTGGTGGGCGAGGACCTCGGCACCGTGGCGGAGGGATTTTCCGCCACCATGCAGGGGGCGAACATCCTGTCCTATCGCGTGCTGTGGTTCGAACGCGACGACGATGGCTTCCGCCCTGCCGCCGCGTGGCCGGCCGGCGCGAGCGCCTGCGTGACCACGCACGACCTGCCGCCGCTGGCCGGCTGGTGGGAGGGAGCCGACATTCTCGAACGCGCGGCACTCGGCCTTCTCTCGGCGCCGGCGGCAGCGGCGGCGCAGGCCATGCGGGCGGGGGATCGCGCGCGGCTGGTTGCGGCGATCGGGCTGCCTGCGAGGCGCGCGCAAGCGCCGTTCGACAGCGCGCTTGCAGCATCGATCCACGCGCACGTGGCCGCGACGCCATCGGTACTGATGCTGGTCCAGGCCGACGATCTCGCCGGCGCGCGCATCGGCACCAACCTGCCGGGCACCGACCGCGAGCGGCCGAACTGGCGCCGCCGCCTGCCGGTCGCGGCCGATGCGCTTTGCGCCGCGCCGCTCGCGCGCGCGATCCTGCGAGCCGCCGCGGCCGGGCGGCGCTGAGCTACCGCACCGACGAGAACGCGGTCGGCGTCAGGATCTCGTTGTGCACGCGCTGCACGATCTGGCCATCGGCCTCGGTGCGATGGCGCACCGCGATCCAGTCGGGGTCGGCAACGAAGGCGCCCCACTTCGCCTCGCGCTCGGCGAGCGATTCCCAGGCCAGCAGGTAGTACAGCATCTGGTTGCTCGCGCCGATCGCCACGGTCCAGAAGCCGGCCTGGCGGATGCCGTGCTTCTCCCAGATTTTCAGCGTCGCGGTCTCGAACCGGTTCAAGAGCGCGGGAAGCTTTCCCGGCATGCAGTGATAGATGCGCAGTTCGTGGATCATCCCGCTCTCTCCGCCATTGTGGCGGCACGACAATAGCGCGAGACTCGGCGCATGCCATCCGTGCTCGCCAGAATTCCTCTCGCCCGGTTGCCGACGCCGTATCAACGGGCACCAAGGCTGGCGAGGGAAGCGGGTCTCAGCGCGCTGTGGATCAAGCGCGAGGACCTTTCCGGCCCGGCGCTGGGCGGCAACAAGATCCGCCAGATCGAATATATCCTTGGTGCCGCGCGCGCGGCCGGCGCCGACACCGTGCTGACCACCGCGGCCAGCCAATCGAATTTCTGCCGGGCGCTGGCAGGATGCGCCGCACAGGCCGGCTTCGGCTGCCGGCTGATGCTGCGCGCGGCGGGCGGCACCGCGCCCGTGGGCAACCTGCTGCTGATGCGGCTGTTCGGCGCCGAGATCTCGTTCACCGACGCGACCGACCCCTGGCACCCCGATGTGCGTGCCGAACTGGAGGCGATCGCCGGGGAATTGCGCGCGCAGGGACGCAGGCCGTTCGTCGTGCAGTTGCCGGGCGAGACGGCGGCGCTGGCGGCTGCCGCGTGGGCGCTGGCCGGCGAGGAATTCGCCGCCGATTTCTCCCGTGCCGGCGAGCCGCCCGACTTTCTGGCCGTCGCCTGCGGCTCGGCCCTGACGCTCGCCGGCCTCGCGCTGGGCTTTGCGCGGCAGGCGATTCCAACCCGGCTGCTGGGTGTTTCGGTGCAGCAGCCCGCGGCGCGCCTGGTGCCCTGGGTCAGCGACGTCTGCGGCCGCGCCGCGACGCTGCTGGGATGGGACGTGGGTGATGCGATGGCGCGCGTCGCGATCACCGATGACCAGATCGCTCCCGGCTACGCCCTGCCCAGCCAGGCCGGGTTGGCCGCGTTGAAACTGGCCGCGCGGACCGAGGGGCTGGTGCTCGACCCGAGCTACACCGGCAAGGCGATGGCAGGGCTGCTGGCGGCGGCACAGGCCGGCGGCAGCGCTGCCTTCCTGCATTCCGGCGGCGCGCCGTCGCTGTTCGCGCAAGGCGAGGCGGTGGCGGCGGCGCTTTAGCCGATCACCAGCCGCTCGCGCGGGCTGCCCGCCGCCTGCCAGGCCTTGAACGCGGCGCGGGTCGCATCGGTCGGCGGATAGAGCCCGCCCAGCGCATGCCCGGCCTCGATGCGCAGGCGCACATAGGCCTCGATCGCCTCGCGCTCGGCAACCTCGGCTGAGGCGGCCTCCCATTCGGACGCCGGGCAGACCACCACGCCATCCGCATCGCCCACCACCATGTCGCCGGGAAAGATGCTGACCCCGCCGCAGGCGACCGGCAGCGAGTGATCGACCAGCATCAGGGAAGCGGTGGAACTGGCAGGCGCGGGGCCGGCGCAGAACACCGGCATCCCGAGCGCGGCGATGTCGCCGACGTCGCGCATGCCCGCATCGCACACCACGCCGGCGACGCCCCGCTTGCGCAGGCTTCCCGCGATCATCTCGCCCAGGATGCCGCTGCCGGCGTGCCCCATCGCCGCGATCACCACCACCGCGCCCGGCGCCGCCCTCTCGAACGCGGCCGCGAAGGGTGCGTCCGGCGTGTAGGGGTGGAAGCGGCTTGCCGCGTCCTCGCGCAGCGGCAGGTAGCGGATGGTGTGGGCCGGCCCCGCGAAGCGGCATCGCGCGGGATCGAGCGGGCGCATGCCATCCGGGCAGTTGCGCGTCAGCCCCAGACGGCGCTGCAGGACCGAGGCCAGCGCCGCCGTGGCAGGGGTGCCCGTCACGCGCGCGGCAGCAGCGGGGTGACGCGCGCGACGAGGTTCGCCATCGCGACGTCCGGCGGCTTCATGCCAAGCACCGCCGCCTCGCATTCCTCGCGGATGATGCCGGCGGCGCGCGGCGCCTCGTCGAACGCCGGCATCGGGATGCGCGCGACGCGAAGCACGCGCCGCTCCTCGTCGGCATAGGGCACCTGTTCGCGGAACTTCGGGTCCTCGTAGGTGCTGTTGCGCACCGGGCCGTTGCCGTTCAACGCTGCCATCAGCGTCGACTGCTTGCTCAGCATCGACTTGATGAACGACCAGGACAGCTCCTTGCGCGGCGCGTTCCTGGGGATGGCAAGGCCCCAGAACTCGACCTTGGCGGGTGCGACCTCAAGACGGTCGCGCAGGGTCTCGGAAATCGGCGCTGCCTGGGCCACGATCTTGCCGGGGAACTTGCTGCGCGCCGGGTCGTTGTAGATGCGGTTGCGGCCGAAACTGCCGCCGCACATGACGGCACGCCCCTGCTGCATCCAGGTGTTCACGTCCTCGGTCTGGAGGGTGGCGATGTTGCGCGGGATGGCGCCGGCAACATAGAGCTCGCGCAGCATCCCGATCGCGTTCATCATCGGCGGCTGGTCGGCGACGCAGCGGAAGTCGGTGGTGACGATCTCGCCGTCCCAGGCGCGCACCAGGTCGATCACGTTGGCGTAGTCGAGCCCGCCCATCACCAGCCCGACCACGGGTGTGCCGTCGGCGCGGCGAAAGACGCAGCGCTTCGCATAGTCGGCCATCTGCTCGACCGTTTTCGGGGGTTCGGTGATGCCGCGCTCGCCGAGTATCTCGATGTTGTAGTGCATGCCGGAACTGGCATGGCGGAACGGCATCGCCAGTGTGTCGCCACCCACCTTCATGCCGGAAAGCAGGCCGGGGAAGATATCGGGAAGGTCTTCGGGAGGGTCGCGCTGGATGAAGCCATCCAGCGGCTCGAACAGGGCGCGGGCGCGGGGGCTTGCCTGGGCGTTCAGCAGGAAGCCGATATCGATCGTGCCGCGATCGAGCGATGCCTCGCGTTGCAGGCGCTCCCACAACGGCCCGGTATCGAAGGTGGTCCATTGCACCGGCACGCCGGAGCTGCGGCTCCAGAGCGCGGTGATGTCGCCGCCCTGGCTGCCGGTGGCGACGGTCTGGTGCACGCGATGGCCCAGCACCTGCAACGGCGCCGTCTGGGCGGCGGCACGCCTGGCGGGCAGGATCGCGGGTGCGGCAAGGGCCGCGGATGCGCCCAGCGCGGCGCGGCGGGTGAGTTCGGTCATTGTCGTCGTCCTCCTCTCTCGGTCCCCT
>JADYYZ010000386.1 GCA_020853405.1 Acetobacteraceae bacterium | reverse complement strand
TCGCTCCGTCATCGGCGCGCGGCCTCGGCCGGCAGGGCGTCGGTCTGCTCGTCCATGGCAAGGCGGCGATCGACGGTCACCGCCTTGACCAGTGCCCACAAATCCATGCCCGGGCGGAGTGACAGACGGGAGACGCTGTCCTGCGTGATGCGGGCAAGCAGCAGCGTCGGGCCGGCGGCCAGCTGCAGCAGCACCTCGGCCTGGTCCGGCGTTTCCGCGATGCCGCGAAGCGTGACCCGCAGGATGTTCCGCACCGACAGGCCGCGCGGCTGCTCGACGGCGACGGCAACGTCGCGCGCCAGCAGGCGAACGCGCACCCTGGCCCCCTTCGCACCCGGGCGGGTGGTGGTGAACAACTCGCCGCCCGCGAACGCAAGGCGCGTCAGCCCGGTCGCGGACGTCTCCTGCACCGTGCAGGTCAGCAGCGCGCCGCTGTCCTGCCCGGCCGCCAGCGGCAGGTCGATGCGGGCCGCCAGCGTCTCGAGCGGCCCCTCCGCGCGCACCCGCCCTGCCTCCATCAGCACCAGCCGGTCGGCCAGGGCATCCACTTCCTCCAGGGCATGCGTGACATAGAGGATGGGCAGCCCCGCGGCGTCGCGCAGGCGGGACAGGAACGGCAGCACCTCGTGGCGGCGGGCCGCATCCAGCGCCGCGAGCGGTTCGTCCATCAGCAGCAGCCGCGGCCGCGCGAGCAGCGCCCGCCCGAGCGCGACGCGCTGGCGTTCGCCGCCGGAGAGCCGCCCCGGCCGGCGGCCCAGCAGGGGCGCGATATCGAGCAGCGACACCACGTCGTCGAACGACGGGCCGGTGTGATCGCGCGGCGCGCGGCTGAGGCCATAGCGCAGGTTGGCAGCGACGCTGAGATGCGGGAACAGCCGCGCATCCTGGAACACCACCCCGCAGCGCCGGCGCTCGGGTGCGACGAAGATGCCGCGCCCGGTGTCGAGCTGCACCGCCGCACCGAACGCGATCCGCCCCTCGTCAGGCCGGAGCAGGCCGGCGAGCGCGGCCAGAACCGTGGACTTGCCGCAGCCGGATGGCCCGAACAACGCCGTGACGCCGGCTTCGGGTGCGCTGAATGCGGCATCGAGCGAGAACCCGCCCGGCCGGTAGCGATGGCGGAGCGAAACCTCGATCACGCGGCATGGCCGAGCAGGCGGCGCATGCGTCGCGCGATCGCCTCGGCCAGCAGCAGGCCGAGCACGGCAAGCCCGAACGAGATGCCGGCCAGCCGCGCCGCCACCGCTTCGCCACCGGGAATCTGGGTGGCGGTATAGATCGCAAGCGGCAGGGTCTGCGTCTCGCCCGGGATGTTGCTGGCGAATGTGATGACCGCGCCGAACTCGCCGAGGCCGGCGGCGAAGGCGGTGACCGCGCCGGCCAGGATGCCGGGCGACATCAGCGGCAGCGTGATGGTGAGGAAACGGTCGGCGGCACCGGCGCCCAGCGTCTGCGCCGCCGCCTCCAGCCCCGGATCGAGCGTTTCCAGCGACAGCCGCACGGCGCGCACGATCAGCGGGAAACTCATCACCGCGGTGGCAAGGGCCGCCCCTTCGGTGGTGAACACCAGACGCACGCCGAACCAGTCGTGCAGCGGCGCGCCGATCGGCCCGCGGATGCCGAACAGCATCAGGAGCCCCCAGCCCACCACCACCGGCGGCACCACCAGCGGCAGATGCACCAGCGCATCCAGCAGCATCCGCCCCGGGAAGCGGCGGCGCGCGAGCAGCCATGCCACCAGCACGGCGGGGCCGAGCGAGACCAGCACCGAGCGCGATGCGACCTCCAGCGAAAGCCTGACCGCCGTCCACTCCTCCGCGGTCAGGCCAGGCATCCCGCTATTGTGCGATACGGAACCCGAAGCGCTGCCACACCTCGCTGGCCTCGCCCGAGATCAGGAACGCGAACAGGGTGCGCGCCACGGCATTGCCCTCGCCGCGGCGGGTGATCGCGAACGGATAGGAGACCGGCGGGTGGCTTTCCGGCGGGAATGTCGCCACCACCCGCACGCCGCTGGTCGCGCGCGCATCGGTCGCGTAGACGATGCCGAAGGGTGCCTCGCCACGTTCGACCAGCAGCAGCGCGGCACGCACATTGTCGGCCCGGGCAAGCCTGGGCGCGATCGCCTGCCACTGGCCCATCCATTCCAGCGCCGCCTGGGCATAGCGGCCCACCGGCACGTGCGCGGGGTCGCCGGTCGCGATCCGCCCCCGTGGCCCCAGCAGCGCCGCAAGGTCGGCCCCTTGCGACAGGGTGACCGCCGCCGTGGAATTCGCCGGCGCCACCAGAACCAGGCTGTTGCCCAGCGGGCTGATCCGGCTCGCGCCGACGATCAGGTTGCGCTGCTGAAGGTAGTCCATCCACGGCTCGTCGGCCGACATGAAGATGTCGGCGGGCGCGCCCTGTTCGATCTGGCGCGCCAGCGCCGAGGACGCGGCGAACGCGAAGCGGGGCGCGGGATTGCCTCGCGCCTGCCATTCCTGGCCGAGGGCGCGCAGCGCGTCCTGCAGGCTGGCCGCAGCGAAGACGGTGGCTGCCTCCTGCGCGCGGGCGGCAGGAGCGGCCCCGAGGGCCGCGGCGGCGAGTATGAACCGGCGACGAAATACCATCCGATCGTGCTCACCGATGCGTCGTATACGGCTGGATATAGCCGACGCAGGCGGGTGCGTCCATCGGCCTGCCGCCTGGCAGGCGCGATCGCGCCCACGCACGGATTTTCTAGGGCGCGGAACCCGCCCCTTCCGTGCGGTACGCGAAACTGCGATCGAAGCGGCCGACGATATGCGCGCCGCACGTGGTCGGCGGGTAGGCAGCCGGTATCCCCGGCTCGATGCAGGTCGGCAGCACCGCGATCGGCGTATGGAAGTTCGGATCGTAGAAGGTCGCGATCGACTGCCGCTCCCGCCCCGAGGCGTTCACCACCCGGTGCGGGGTGGAGACGAACAGATCGTTGGTCCAGCGCGCCATCAGGTCGCCGATGTTGATCACGAAGGTGTCGGGGATCGGCGGTGCCGCGATCCATTCCCCGGCGCGGTTCTTCACCTGCAGCCCGCCGGTGGCATCCTGCGCCAGGATCGTGATGCAGCCATAGTCGGTGTGCGCCGAGACACCGAACTGATCGGCATCACCCGGCGGCTGCGGCGGGTACCAGATCGCCGTGCCGCGCGCCAGCGGTTTGCGGAACGCCGCCTCGAAATGGTCCTCGGGCAGGCGAAGCGCCGCCGCGAAGCCGCGCAGCAGGCGCTGCCCGCAGGCCAGCACCGCGTCGTAATAGGCCGCGAGCGCCGGGCGCAGGCGAGGCATCGCAGCCGGCCACTGGTTGGGCCCCATCAGCGGCGTGCCGGCCAGCACATCGGGGTCGGTTTCCGGAAGCTCGAGGCCGAAGATGAAACTCTCCTTCAGGTCGGGCCTCGCCGCCCCTTCCATCGTCGCCCCGCCCGGCTTCAGCCAGCCGCGATGCAGGCGGTTCACCCGCACGCTTTCCTTCACGGCGTCGGGCGCGCGGAAGAACGCTCGCGCCTCGGTGAACGCGGTCTCGATCACGGGGCGCGGCACGCCGTGCCCGGCGATGTAGAAGAACCCGACATCGATCGCCGCGGCGCGGATGGCGATGCCAAGGGCGGCGGCGGGTTGCACGAGGTCGATCACCGGGATCTCGGAGAAATCGACGCGGCGGGCAGTGGCGTAGCTCATGCGGAAGAATCCTTGCTGGTGGCGAGCGCGCCGGCAAGGGCAGCGAGCGCCCGCGCATTCTCCTGGTCGGTGCCGACCGAGATGCGGAGGTAGGTATCCCAGCCCGGCTCGCGCAGGCCTCGCACGAAGATGCCCGCCGCCGCCAGCGCTGCCAGCACCGGGCCGACCGGCCGGCCGAGATCGGCCGAGACGAAATTGGCGAACGACGTGTACGGCGAAAGCCCCATGGCGCGAAGCCCGCGGTCCAGCTGCGCGACCCCTTCCGCCGTGCGCCGCACCACCATCGCGAGGTGTTCGCCATCACCCAGCGCGGCGGCGGCGGCGGCGATCGCGGGGCCGCCCAGAACAAAGGCGGGGCGCGAGACCGCGAAGGCGTCGGCGACCGCGCTGTCCGAACAGATCGCGTAGCCGACGCGCAGGCCGGCCAGCGCATAGGCCTTGCTGAAGGTGCGGCTGACCAGCCAGGGGCCGGCGCGATGCCGGCGCAGCACGACGACCGCGTCCGGCCCGCCGGCGGCTCGGCTGAACTCGGCATAGGCCTCGTCGATGCACAGCAGCACGTGCCCGGGCACGCCGCGTGCCAGCGCGGCGAGCTCGCTCTCGCCCAGCATGCCGCCCGTGTTGCCGTTGGGCGTGCAGGCGAACACCAGGCGCGTCGCCGACGAGATGGCAGCCAGCATGGCGGCGACATCGTTGCGGCCATCGGCGGTGACATCGACCGCGACCCCCCGCGCGCCGGCGATCGCGGTGGCCAACCGGTAGCGCGGGAAGCCGGGGCGGGGGAACACGCATTCGCTGCCCGGCCCCAGCGCGACCAGGCAGGTCTGGTGCAGGATGAAGTCGGAGCCGCCCGCCAGCACGATCAGCCGCGCGTCGCTGCCCGAGTGCCGGGCGAGTGCCTGCGTCAGCTGATCCGACCCCTGCGGCGGATAGCGGTTGGCGCCATGCATCGCTGCCTCGGCGGCGGCGATCGCGCGCGGGCTGGGCGGCCATGGGCACTCGTTCAGGTGCAGCAGCACCTGGCCCTCGCAGGCGGGCGCCGAGAGGTGCGGCGACGGGCGAAGCCCGTGCAGCGGCGCGGCAAGCCAGGGCGGCGGCGCGCTCATGCGCCGGCACACCGCATTGGCCTGCGGCCTGGCGACGCGGGCGGGCTGAAATCCATGGCAGGGCTCCCGGGGCTGCGCCGGCGGCATCGAGCCGCGATTGGCGCGGTGCGGCTAGACATGTTCCCAGTCATCCAGCCGGCCGGTGTTGGGCGGCGAATAGCCGAGCGAGTCGCCCGAAATGGTCACGCCAAGCCCGTTCAGCAGCCGGTTCGAGTAGTTGAAATAGGCGCACACCTGGTTGGCCTCGAGGATCTCCTCATCGGTGCAGCCGGCGGCGCGGAGCGCCTCGTACTCGCTTCTGGGGAAACGCTGCGGCGCGAGCGTCAGCCGGACCACGTAGCGGATCAGGGCGAGCTCGGCACCCGAGAACGCGCGTTCGGGCGCCCCCGCGGCAAGCGCGTGGAAGATCGCCTCGCCACGCTCGCGGCCGACCAGGCGGCACAGCCCGGCGGTATGGTGCGCGACCGAATAGGCGCAGTCATTCGCAAGCGAGGTCGCCACCCCCAGCACCTCCAGGAACCACACCGGCGTGGTGTTGGCGGCATGGTGCAGCACCGACTTGTACAGCGCGCTGTGGCCTTCCATGGTGTGCGGGCGCAGGCCGTGCGCCTTCATCACGTTGTCGATCCGCCCATCCGGCCCCTTCACCCGGTCATAGAGCGCACGCAGCTGGCCTGTGCTCTCCTCGTAGGGGATCAGCCGGATCCAGGCGGCATCGTCGCTCATGCGGGTGGTGGTTCCTCGATCAGGGATGCGATCAGCTGGCGGACCGGCCGGCCCGGGCCGGCCAGCGCGATCCCGTTATGGACTGCGGCGAGGGAAATGGCGCGGGTCCTCCTGGCCGGCAATGATTGACGCTGTGCTGCGCTGCCGCAAGACTTCGCCGCCATGGGGTCCCCGCACGCGCGGCAGCGCCTGGCACGTTGGCTGGCCACGCCGGCGGGCGAGGCGCTGCGCCTGCTGGTGCTGTTCGGCGGCCTCGTCTGGCTGGTCGCGCTGGGGGCCGGCGGCTTCGGCTATTCCTGGCAGTGGCAGCGCGTGCCGCGCTACCTGGGCCAGCTGTTCGAAGGCGGGTTCTACCCGGGCCCGCTGCTGCGGGGGCTTGGTGTCACGGTGCAGATCTCGGCCTCGGGGCTCGGGCTTGCGCTGCTGTTCGGCGTGATCACCGCAACCGCGCGGCTGGCCGGCACCCGGGTGGGGCAGGGCCTTGCGCGGGCCTATCTTGAGCTGATCCGCAACACGCCGCTGCTGATCCAGATCTACCTGCTGTATTTCGTGGCGGCCCCGATCGTCGGCATGTCGCGCTGGTGGGTCGCCGTGCTGGCGCTGGCGCTGTTCGAAGGCGCGACCATGAGCGAGGCGATGCGCGGCGCCGTGCTCGCCATTCCGCGCGGGCACTGGGAGAACGCGGCAGCCCTTGGGCTCAGCGAACGCCAGGCCTATCTGTTCGTGGTGCTGCCGCAGGCGCTGCGGCTCGCCCTGCCGCCGCTGGCCGGCCGGGCGGTCAGCCTCGTGAAGTCCTCGGCGATCGTCAGCGTCATCGCCGTGTTCGACCTGACCACGGAAGGGCGCAATATCATCAGCGAAACCTTCATGACCTTCGAGATCTGGCTGACCGTGGCGGCACTCTACCTTCTCATCACGACACCGCTATCCCTGGCCGCCCAGGGGCTGGAACGCCGCCTGGCACGCGGCACGGGCTGAAGGCGAACACGCGCAACGGGAGAATTGCGACCATGGACCGACGCAACCTTATCACCACCCCCACCCTCGCCGGCACGCTGGCCGCGGCCGGGCTGATCGGCACCGCGCATGCGCAGGCCGGTGATGCCAGGGCGGCGCTTGCCGCCGCCAGCCTGATCGAGGAGGTGAAGCGCCGCGGCAGCCTGCGCATCGGGCTTTCCACCTTCGTGCCCTGGGCCATGCGCAACAAGCAGGGCGAGCTGGTGGGCTTCGAGGTCGATGTCGCAACCCGCCTCGCGCAGGACATGAGCGTGCGCCCCGACCTCGTACCCACGGCGTGGGACGGCATCATCCCCGCCCTGCTTTCCGGCCGCTTCGATGTCATCATCGGCGGCATGAGCGTGACCGTCGCGCGCAACCTGACGGTGAATTTCTCGCACGCCTACCAGCTGACCGGCATCGGCATCGTCGCCAGCAAGCAGCGCGCGGCCGGCATGACCGAACTGTCGCAGTACAACCGCCCGGACGTGACCATGGTCGCCAGGCGCGGCACGCCGGCGGTCAACGTGGTCACCCGCCTGCTGCCGCGCGCGACGCTGCGCCAGTTCGACGAGGAGGCGCCCGCGCTCCAGGAAGTGGTGAACGGCCGCGCCTTTGCCATGGTCGGCTCGATCCCGCTGCCGCAGCACAGCGCCAAGCGCTACCCGAACGAGCTGTTCGTGCCGTTCGCCGAGCCGATCGAGCGCGCCAACAGCGCCTTCGCGGTGCGCAAGGGCGACCCGGACGCCTTGAACCTGTTCAACAACTGGATCAGCCTGCGCAAGGACCTCGACAGTTTCGTCGAGGAGCGCCGCGCCTACTGGTTCGACGGACTGGACTGGGAGAGCCAGATCCAGCGCTAGATCCACGATGCAGCCGATGCAGCTGTGGGGCCGGCGGCGCGGTGCGCCGCTTGCCGATGCGGCACTGCTGCTGCTGGTGCTGGGCGGCCTTGGCTGGATCGCGTTCCAGGCCGCGACCAGCCTCCGCTACAACTGGAACTGGGCGATCATCCCGCAGTTCCTGCTGCGCCACGACCCGGAGCGCGGCTGGGTTCTGAACCTGCTGCTGATCGGCGTGTTCAACACGCTGCGGCTGGCGCTGTGGGGCACGCTGGGCGCGATCCCGCTCGGCATCCTGGTGGCCCTCGCCCGCCTGTCGAAGGATCGCTTCCTTCGCGTCCTGGGCGGCACCTATGTCGAGCTGGTGCGCAACACGCCGGCACTGGTGCTGCTGTTCATCCTCTATTTCTTCGTCTCCAGCCGGATCACGCCGCTGGTCGGGATCGATGCCGCGCTGGCCGCTGCCGGGCCGGCCGCCCGCCTTGCCATCGCGATCCTGCTGGCGCCGCCCGATCTTGCGGTCGCCTTCATCTCGGGCGCGATCTGCCTCGCCATCCTCGAGGGTGCGTTCGTCGCGGAAATCTTCCGCGCCGGCATCCTTTCGGTCGAGCAGGGCCAGTGGGAAGCCGGCCGCGCGATCGGGCTGTCGTGGCTGGTGGTGCTGCGTACCGTCGTGCTGCCGCAGGCGATCG
>JADYYZ010000385.1 GCA_020853405.1 Acetobacteraceae bacterium | reverse complement strand
TCCGGCTGCGGCGGCTGCACGCCGAGGCCGAGAAAGCCGAGGCCGGAGGCGGCAAGCAGGGTCGAGGCGAACAGCAGCGCGGCGAGCGTCACCAGGATGCCCGCCATGTTCGGCAGCACGTGCCGCGCCAGCACCCGCAAGGGAGCGCTGCCCAGCGCCACGTTGCCCTCGACGAAGGGTTCGGCGATCACGCTCATCGCCACCGCCCGCGAGGTGCGGATGAACACCGGGATCGACACCACGCCCACCGCGATGATCACGTTCTGGGTGTTGGCGCCCAGGATCGCGACGATCGCCAGCGCGAAGACGATGTCGGGAAAGCTCAGCATGATGTCGACGCCGCGCATCACCAGCATGTCGAACCAGCCGCGCAGCCACGCCGTGAGCAGCCCCAGCGGCACGCCGACCACGAACGCCACCGCCACGCCGCCGATGCCGATGCCGAGCGAGGCACGGGCGCCGGTCATCACCCGGCTCAGCACGTCGCGGCCGAGCTGGTCGGTGCCGAACCAGTGCGCGGCGGATGGCGGCCTGAGCGTCGCCGCGAAGTTCTGGGTGTAGGGATCGAGCGGCGCGGCATAGGGGCCGATGATCGCCAGCACCGCATAGAAGACGACCAGAACGAGGCCGATCAGCCCCTTGGGCTGGCGGATCAGCCGGACGAAATCCTCGGCCAGCTTGCGCCGGCGCGGGGCCGGAATGGCGGTGTCGGCGCCGTCGGAACCCGGCGAGGCTGCCGCCACGCTCACCCCAGCGCTGCCTGCTGCGGCATGGTCGTGGGCGGTGTCGGTGCCGGGCGCATGGCGTGACACCTTGCTAGCGCGTCGCCGCCTGGCGGGTGCGGGGATCCATCCACTGCGTCAGCAGGTCGGTGGCCAGGTTGATGACGATGAAGAACACCGCGAACATCAGGATGCAGTACTGGATGATCGGGTAGTCTGAACTGCCGACCGCCTGCACCAGCAGCCTGCCGATGCCCGGCACGCCGAACACGGTCTCGGTGATGACCGAGCCGCCGAGCATGGCGCCGAACTGCACGCCGGCGACGCTGACCGCGGCGATCAGCGAATTGGGCAGCGCGTGGCCCAGGATCACGCGCAGCTCGCTCACCCCCTTGGAACGCGCGGTGTCGAGGAAGTCCTTGCCCATCACGTCGAGCAGGTTGGCGGTGACCAGCCGGCTGAAGGTCGCTGCCGGCCGTGTCGCGACCGCCAGGATCGGCAGCACGAAATGCGCGGGCGTACTTGCGCCCGCCGCCGGCAGCCAGCCGAGATGGACGGCGAACAGCCAGATGCACAGCAGCCCGAGCCAGTAGATCGGCATCGAGATGCCGGCGAGCGTCAGGATGGTGATGGCGGTGTCGGTCAGCGTGCCCTGCCGCAGCGCGCACACCACGCCGGAGGCGGCGCCGAACACCAGGCCCACCACCAGCCCGCCGACCGCGATCGCGACCGTCGTCGGCAGCCGCTCGGCGATCTCCTGCGCCACCGGCCGGCCGGTGCGGAACGAGGTCGCGACCTCGGGGTCGTAGAGCCCCCGCAGGAAGCGCAGATAGCGCACACCGACCGGCTCGTTCAGGCCGAGGAATTCGCGGATCGTCGCGATTTCCTCGTCGGTCGCCGAGGTGCCGGCAAGGATCGCCGCCGGGTCGCCGGGGATCATGTCGACGAACCAGAAGGCAAGGAGGGAGACCACCAGAAGCGCCGGCACCGCCGCGGCGAGCCGCCTTACGATGAACATCCCTCAGTCGCCCGCCCCGGCCGCCCGCGCTGCCTCGCCCGGCTCAGCGCTGCACCGCGATGTTCCAGAACAGCATCGTCTCGTCGGGGCGCACCTCGAACCCCTTCACCGCCTTGCTGACGCCAAGCGCCTGCTTCTGGTACCAGAGGAAGACGAACGGCTCCTCGTCCCAGATGATCTGCTGCACCTCGCCGTAGATCTGCTTCTGCCGCTCAAGGTCGGTGGTGGCGCGGCCGAGCCGGAGCAGCTCGTCGACCCGGGGGTTGCTGAAGCCGGTGCGGTTGGCGCCGACGCCGGTATAGAACAGCCGGTACAGCGTGTAGTCGATGCCGGCGGTGGCGCGGCCCACCATGCCCATGTTGTCGCGCCGGTTGTCGGGCGGCGTGCTGACGACGTTGGTCCAGGTGCCGCGATCGACGATGTTGGCGCGCATGTTGATCCCGATCGCCTGCCACAGGCCCTGCAGCGCCTGGCAGACCTGCACGTCCTTGATGTAGCGGCCGGTCGGGCAGGTCATGGTCAGCGACAACTGGCCCGGGCCGTAGCCGGCCTCGCGCAGCAGTGCCTTCGCCTGGTCGGGGTCGTAGGGGAGCGGGGCGAAGGTGCGGCGCAGGTCGTCCTGGGTGCCCGGGCCCACCATGCCGACCGAGGGCGTGCCGAGCCCGCCAAGCACCGCCCGCGTGATGCCTTCGCGGTCGACCGAGATGTTCAGTGCGCGCCGCACCCGTGCGTCGGTCAGCGGGCCACGCAGCACCATCTCCATGTTGATCGAGAACATGCTGGGCAGGAACAGCACCTCGGCGTTGCGCAGCGCCTGGATCGCCGGGATCGCCTCGGGCGGCACGCGCTCGACGATATCGACCTCGCCGGTTTCCAGCATCGCCATGCGCGAGCCGTCCTCGGGCACGACGATGAACTCGATCTGCCTCAGCCTCGCCGGGCTCGGCCCGTTATAGGCGGTGTTCGGCACCAGGCTGATCCGCTCGCCGCCGATATAGTCCTTGACGACGTAGGGGCCGCTGCCGACCGGCCGGCGGCCATACTGCGCGCCCATCCGCCTGACGGCGGCGATATTGACGATCGAGGCGGCGGTATTGGCCAGCAGCATCAGGGCATGGCCGTTCGGCTCGGTGAGGTGGAACTCGACCGTGTCCTCGCCGACCGCCACCGCCTTGCCGAGCGAGGCATAGAGGCCGGCATAGACCGAGCCGGTGCTGGCGTCGAGCAGGCGGTTGAACGATGCCGCCACCGCCTCGGCGTTCAGCGGGTCGCCGTTCGAGAAGCGCCGGCCGGTGACCATCTTGACCGTCAGCACCTTGCCGTCCGCGGAATAGGCGTAGCCGGTCGCAAGGTCGGGCTCGATGTTGTTGGTGGCGCCGAGCCGGTAAAGGCCGTTCAGCACCAGAAGGTCGATCGCGTTGCCGATCGGCAGCGCATTGGTGTTCGGGTCGAGCGTGTCCGGGTCGATCCCGATCGCGATGCGGATCTGGCCGGTGGGTTGCGCCGCGACGGCGAGTGGTGCGGCGAGGCACATCAGCGCCAGCATGGCGCGGCGCAGGATCCGGTTCGGCAGCGACGTCATGCGTACCCCCTCTGCACTGGCTCGCAGGCAGCAACACGGGCGCCAGCCGTTGCGGCCGCACGGCGCACGTGCCGGCATTCCAGCACCGCCACCCTGCGCCACGGCCCGCCGCGTCCTGCCTGGCCACGGCAACGGTAGCTAGTGCGTGCCGATAAGGCAAATTCCTAGATTTGCGGTCTCCATAACCTGATGTCATGGATGCGCGCGCGGGCCTGTCCTGGTGTGCCCGGGGATCGTGCGCCATGAACTTCCGGCAGGTCGAGATTTTCTCAGCGATCATGGAGTGCGCCTCGATCACCGAGGCGGCCGTCCGGCTTTCCCTGTCGCAGCCGGCGGTCAGCAAGTCGCTGAAGGCGCTGGAGGACGAGCTGGCGCTCCGGCTGTTCGTGCGCACGACCAAAGGCTTGCGCGCCACCGACGAGGCGCGCGAGCTCTACGCCGAAGCAAGCCGCGTCGTCATGGGATTCACGCATCTGGGGGCGTTCGCGCAGAACCTCCGCCAGCTGCGGCACGCGCGCATCGTGGTCAGCGCGATGACCGCGCTGTGCCTGAAGTGGCTGCCGGAGGCGACCGCGGGCTTCGTGCGCCTCTATCCCGAGGTCTCGCTGGAGTTTCAGTCACGCAGCTCGCCCGATACCGTCAGGCTGGTCGGCCAGGGCGAGGTCGATATCGGCATCTCGCAGGCGCGCTCCGACGACCTGTCGGTGCGCCGGCGGAAGATCTTCGATCTCGCAACCGTCTGTGCGGTGCCTGCCGGCCATGCGCTGGCGGAAAAACCGGTCCTCGATGTGCACGACATGCAGGGGCAGCCGGTGATCCTGCTGTCGGCCGGGGACGAGTGCCGAAGGCGGTTCGAGGCGACGCTGGGCGCCCAGGGCGTCAGCATCCGCTCGACCATGGAGGTGGCGCTGGGCGCGATGCTGTGCGCGATGGTCGATGCCGGGTGCGGCATCGGCATCGTCGATGTCGAGACCGCGCGCGCACAGTCGTGGCGCAACACCGTCTTCCGCCGCCTTGCGCCCGCGATCAGGGTGCCGATCTACGCGATGCAGAACATCCACAAGCCGCAGAGCCTGGCCGAGCGTCGCTTCATCGAGCACCTGGTGCGATGCGCGCCGCTGCCGTGGAGCGATGCCGAGGCGCCCGGATAGCAGGGCGCGGGTCAGGCCGCGGCGCCTGCGATCCAGTCGGTCAGGATCGTGCAGGCGTCGAGGAAATCGCCGATCTCCATAGCTTCAAGCGGGTTGTGGCTGCCGTGTTCGTTGCGCACGAACAGCATCGCGATCGGCACGCCGGCAGCGGCGAAGGCAGCGCTGTCGTGCGAGGCGGGGCTGCCCAGCTTCATCGTGCCGATGCCATGGCGTTCGCCGGCATCGGCGAGGGCCGCCGCGATCCTGGGATCGACCGGGCCGACCGCGGCACTCGCCCGCGCGCCGAGCTCGAAGGTGACTCGCCGGCGCGCCGCGATCTCCCCGACCGCCGCCAGCATGCGCCGCTCCAGCCGCTCCAGCACGGCGGGGTCGTAGGCGCGCACATCGAGGCTGAAGGCGAATGCGCCCGGCACGGTCGTCATGCCATGCACGGCGGCGTCGGTATGGAAGCGGCCAAAAGTGATGGCGAGCGGGACGCCGGCCGCGTC
>JADYYZ010000384.1 GCA_020853405.1 Acetobacteraceae bacterium | reverse complement strand
TACATGCAGTCGAGCGCGCCCATCGCGGCACCACCGAGATAGGGCCCGCCGGAAGCCCGCAGCGCCGCCTGCCAGATCGCCTCGATGCGGGCGATGTCGGCCGCGACCTCCGGCGAGGGCGAGGCGCCGGCGCGGGTCCGGCCGAGATTCATCGGCATCGCCCGGCGCAGTGCTGCGAAGCCCGCGTGCATCTCGGCCGCCCAGCTGCGCTGAAGCGCCCGGCCGGCACGGTCGGCGGGCCACAGCCCCGGCACGAGCTCGGCAGAGTACTCGACGATCGCGAGGGATTCGAACACCTCGGCGCCCTGGTGGCGCAGATAGGGCACCAGCCCGTTCGGGCTGACCGCCCGGATGCCCGGCGTGCCGCCGCTGCCGTCGCGCACGAACGGGATCACCGTCTCCTCGACGTCGAGCCCGGCCAGCCGCACGGCGAGCCAGCCACGCAGGCTCCATGACGAATAGCGCCGGTTGCCGATCCACAAGGTGCCGTCTGCCATGGGTTCTCCCGGGTTCTGCCCGCGGACCCTGCCATGGAACCGCGGATTGTCCTATCCTGGCCCTTGCAACCAGCCCGGGAAGGTGCAGAGGCCATGAACGAGATCCGCAAACTGGCGACGGAAACCCCGCGCCCGAACAATTTCGACGCGTTCTGGATGGGGTTCACCAACAACCGTGCCTACAAGGCAGGCCCGCGGCTGGTCGCGGCGGCCGAGGGCGTGCACTACTACACGCCCGAGGGGCGCGAGGTGCTCGACGGCACGGCCGGCCTGTGGTGCGTCAATGCCGGGCATGGCAGGCCGGAGATCGCGAACGCCATCAAGCGCCAGGCCGACAAGATGGATTTCGCGCCGACCTTCGTGGTCGGCCACCCGATCGCGTTCGAGGCAGCCGCCCGGCTGGCCGAGATCACGCCTTCGGGCCTTGACCGCATCTTCTGGACCAATTCCGGCAGCGAAAGCGCGGATACCGCGCTGAAGATCGCGCTCGCCTACCAGAAGGCGATCGGCCAGAGCCAGCGCGTGCGCCTGGTCGGGCGCGAGCGCGCCTATCACGGCGTCGGCTTCGGCGGCATGAGCGTCGGCGGCATCGGCCCCAACCGCAAGCAGTTCGGCGCGATGCTGCCCTATGTCGATCACCTGCCGCACACCCACGCCCCCGAGCACAACGGCTTCTGCCGCGGCCAGCCGGCGTGGGGCGCGCACCTTGCCGACCAACTCGAAAGCCTGGTGGCGTTGCATGGCGATACCATCGCCGCGGTGATGGTCGAGCCGATGGCTGGATCGACCGGCGTGCTGGTGCCGCCGCAGGGCTACCTGCAGCGGCTGCGCGAGCTGTGCACGAAGCACGGCATCCTGCTGATCTTCGACGAGGTGATCACCGGTTTCTCGCGCCTGGGCAGCCCGTTCGCCGCGGAGCGGCTGGGTGTTGCGCCCGACCTGCTGACGATGGCCAAGGGCCTGACCAACGCCGCGGTGCCGATGGGTGCGGTTGCCTGCCGCGATTCCGTCTATCGCGCCATCGTCGAGGGCGCGCCGGCCGGCATCGAGCTGTTCCACGGCTACACCTATTCCGGCCATCCGCTGGCCTGCGCGGCGGCGCTCGCCTCGATGGACGTGCACCGCGCCGACGACCTGCCGGGCCGCGTGCGCGCGCTCGAGGACTACTGGGCCGACGGCGCGCACAGCCTCAAGGGCCTGCCCAACGTCGCCGACATCCGCAATCTGGGGCTGGTCGCCGGCATCGAGCTTACGCCGCGGCCGGGCAAGCCGTCCGACCGCGGCATGAAGGTGTTCAACCGCTGCTTCGACGACGGGCTGCTGACCCGCGTCACCGGCGACATCATCGCGCTGTCGCCGCCGCTGATCGTCGAGAAGAGCCACGTCGATCGGATATTCGGCACGCTGGCCGAAGCGATCAGGGCCGAGGCGGCCTGACCGGCGCAACCCGGACCGGCGGGGCGGACGCGATGCGGAGCGCGCGCCTCGCCGGCTTCGTGCTTGCCGGCCTGTTCGCGGCACTGCTTGCCGTCGAGACCTGGCTCCTGGTGCGTCTGCGCGAGGCCGCCGAGGGCTTCGCCGGCAGCGAGGCCACCCCGGCAGCCAGCATCGCGACCCAGCTGGTGCTGGCCCAGCAGTCGCTGCAGCTCGCGCTTTCCGAACACCGCCAGGGTGCGCCCGAATTCGCGGTGCGCCAGAGCTACGAGCAGTTCGCTGCGCGGCTGGAACAGATGCAGAATGCCGCCCGCGCGCCGGCGCTGGCGCGGCTGCCTGGCCTCGAGCAGACCCTGCTCAGCGCTGCCAGCCTGACCTCGCGGATCGACCTCCAGGTCGAAGCGCTGCCGAGCGAGCAGATGGCGCCGAATGCGATCGAGGCGCTGCGCCGCGACGTGCCGCAGCTTCGCGAGCCGCTGGCGCAGCTGCTGGGGTCGGTCTGGGCGGCGCAGCAACTGGCGGATGCCGACCTCGCCGAACGGGCGGTGCAGCTGCGCGAGATGCTGGGCATTGCGCTGGCCGGCCTGCTGGCGGCAGCGCTGGTCGCCTGCGGCACGGGCGCGATCGCCTGGCGGCAGATGCGCCGCGCCCGGCTGCTGCGGGTCCGCCAGGAGGCGCGCGCCCAGGAACTGCGCGGCGAAGTGGCACAGGCGATGCGCGGGCGGCTCGATGCGCTGGCCTTCGTTGCCGCCGAGACCAACGCGCGGATCGCGGCGGTGACCGGCAGCCTCGCCGATGCGCTCGAACAGGCGAACATCGATCAGCGCACCCGCGATGCCCTGCTGGGCCTGCGCACCCAGACCGACGACCTTCTGGTGCTGGCGATCGACCTTGCCGACCTCGCGCGGCTGGAGGCGGGCGAGATCAGGCTCCGGCCGGCACCGTTCCGCCTTTCCGACGCGATGCAGCAGGCCGCCGACCTGCTGCGCCACCGGTTCCGCAGCGAGACCGTCACGGTCGACGTGGCCGAGCCGTCCGCCATGCCGCCGTGGTGGCTGGGCGATGCCGCGCGCGTGCGCCAGCTGCTGCAGCATCTCGGCTCGGCGGTTGCCGAGCTGCGCCAGCACGGGCACGTCCTGCTGTCGGCCGAGCGGCTGGCCGCCGACAGCTCGGTCGCTGCCGACCTGCCGGAGCGGCTGGTGCTGGCCGCCGCGATCACCCCCGGGCCATCGGCACTTCCCAGCGAGCCGCGCCCGGAGCCGCCGGCCGAGCACAGCCTGTCGCTGACCCTGGTGCGCACGCTCAGCATCGCCATGGGAGGACGGCTGGACCGCAGGAACGCGCCGGATGGCAGCTGCACCCTGCAGGTCACGCTGACGCTGTCCGCCTGCGCCGAGCCCGCCGGCGCGGGCAGCGGCGTGGTGACGCAGGCGGTCTTCCCGCTGGACATCCTGGTGGTGGACGACGTGGTGCTGAACCGGCGCCTGCTGGCGGCCGTGCTGGAACGGTTCGGCCACCGCTGCGAAATGGCGACCGACGGCCTGGAAGCGCTGCGGGCGGTGCAGCAGCGGCGGTTCGACGTGGTGCTGATGGACATCCAGATGCCCAACCTCGACGGCATCGCGGCCACCCGCATGCTGCGCGCCCTGCCCCCGCCCGCCGGCCTCGTGCCGGTGATCGCGGTGACCGCCGCGGGCGAGGCCGAGGATCGCGCCGCCTATGCCGCCGCCGGCATGGACGGGTTCGTGCAGAAGCCGGTCGCGACCGACGAGCTGATGGGCGCGATCGCGGCGGTGGCCAGGGGCCGCGCGCGCGAACCGGCGATCGAGCGCGACGGCCTGCCCGAGCTCGCGGTCGGTCCGCTCATGGATACGCAGTCGCTGGCAATCCTGCGCTCGACGCTGGCGGCCGACGAGCTGGCGCGACTGGTGGACACGACCGAGGAGGAGGCGACCCAGGCGCTGCGCGGCGCCGAAGCGGCATCGGCGCGCGGCGACGCCGCGGCGCTCTCGGCGGCAGCCCTTGCGCTGGTGCAGGCGTGCGAGGGGGTCGGCGCGCTGCGCGTGGTGGCGATCGCGCGGGCGCTGCATGATGCCGCGAACGACGGCACGGTGGCCCGGGCCGCCGCCCATCTGCCGGCACTGCGCCGCGCGCTCGGCGAGACGCTGGCCGCGATCAGCCGGCGTGGTCCCGGCGCGCCGCCGCCCCGTACGCCCGGCGATGTCGCCAAGCCTGCGCTGGTCGCAGGCCAGCACCGAAGCTAGGGCGCGCTGCCCGGCCCTCCCGCCGCCGGGCCGGCTGCCCTATATGCGCCAGGGCGGCGAACGGCCGGCCCCGGGCGCCCCAAGGCGCGCACCCCCGAGCGGAGACCCACGCATGGACCCTTCATCCCGCGCCGACGACAGCGGCAGGATCCCGGTGACGGTGCTGACCGGCTATCTCGGCGCCGGCAAGACCACGCTGCTCAATCGCATCCTCTCGGAACAGCATGGCCGCAGATTCGCCGTGGTGATCAACGAGTTCGGCGAACTCGGCGTCGACAACGACCTGGTGATCGACGCCGAGGAAGAAATTTTCGAGATGAACAACGGCTGCATCTGCTGCACCGTGCGCGGCGACCTGATCCGCATCCTGTCGGCGCTGATGAAGCGCAAAGGCAGGTTCGACGGCATCATCATCGAGACCACGGGGCTTGCGAACCCCGCCCCCGTCGCGCAGACCTTCTTCGTCGACGAGGACGTGAAGCGCTCGACCACACTCGATGCGATCGTGACCGTGGTCGATGCCAAGCACATCTGCGACCGCCTGGCCGACAGCGACGAGGCGAAATCGCAGGTCGCCTTCGCCGATGTGCTGCTGCTGAACAAGACCGACCTCGTCGGCGCCGACGAACTCGCGGCCGCCGAGGAGCGGATCCGCGCCATCAACCCCACCGCGCGGATCATCCGCACCGAGCGCTCGGCCGCCCCCCTCGATGCCGTGCTGGACCGCAAGGCGTTCTCGCTCGATCGCATCCTCGCCGAGGTGGACGAACGCTTCCTGCAGTCCGACGAGCATTCGCACAACGACGAGGTGCGCAGCGTCGCGCTCACGCTCGACCGGCCGATCGACCCGGAGAAGTTCAACCTCTGGATCGGCACGCTGCTTCAGACCGAGGGCCAGGACCTGCTGCGCACCAAGGGCATCCTGCACTACGCCAACGAGGACCGGCCGTTCGCCTTCCAGGCGGTGCACATGATCGCCGACGGCGACTTCCTGCCGCCGCGCCGGGCCGATGACGGCACAAGCCGCATCGTGTTCATCGGCCGCAACCTGAACCGCCCCCGGCTGCGGCGGGGGTTCGAAGGCTGTGTTGCGGCCTGACATGGCGGGCGTGGAACCGGACGGCCAGGCCGATGCGCTGCTTCGCGAACGCGGCCGCGCGCATGCCGCCGGTTCCTGGGTGATCGCGGCGCTGCCGCTGCCCGGCGGCGCGACCGGCTTCGCGCTCGCCGACGGCACGCTCTGCCTGATGGATGCTGCCGGCGGCGTGCAGGTGGTCGAGATGCACCAGGGCAGCTGCCTCGCCGCCGCGATCGACATCACCGGCGGCGTGCTCTCCGGCGGCGACGACGGCAGGCTGGTGGCAGTCGCCCCCGATCTCGGCGTGACCTGCGTGGAAAGATTCCCGCGCAAATGGGTGGAACATGTCGCAGCCCACCCCGGAGCCAAGGGCAAGGGCGCGTTCCGGGCCGCCGCGACCGGCAAGGAGGTGCAGCTGCTCGCACCCGGCGCACAGGCACGTGTGCTCGCCCATCCGTCCAGCGTCACCGGCCTCGCGACCGACACGAAAGGCAAGCGGCTTGCGGTTGCCCATTACGGCGGCGCGAGCGTGTGGTGGACCGGTACCGCCGGCGAACGCCGCGCACTCGCCTGGAAAGGCAGCCACACCGGCATCGTGCTTTCTCCCGACGGCACGCATGTGGTCACCGCGATGCAGGAGAATGCGCTGCACGGCTGGCGGCTTGCCGACGGCGCCGACATGCGGATGAGCGGCTATCCGGCGAAGACGCGGAGCCTCGGCTTCACCGCGAACGGCCGCTGGCTTGCCACCGGCGGCGCCGAGAGCGTGGTGCTGTGGCCGTTTTTCGGCGGCGGCCCGATGGGCAAGGCGCCGAACGAGCTGATGGGCGGCGATGCCGCGCTGTGCACCATGGTCGCCTGCCACCCGCAGCAGGAGGTGGTGGCCGCCGGCTGGGACGACGGCCTGGTGGCGATGGCCGAGATCGCGACCGAGCGCACCGTGCCGATCGCCGCCCCCGGCCGCGGCGCGGTCTCGGCCCTTGCCTGGAGTGCGGACGGCACCCGGCTTGCGTTCGGCACCGAACAAGGCTTCTGCGCGGTGCTCGATCTCGCCAAACGATAGCCCCGCACGCGGCTTCCGCCCGGCGGCAGGGGCGGCGCGCGGATGGCAGGTGAGCGGCCTTCTGTTATAGGTTCGTGCTGCCCTGACCACGGGAGGCCCATGAACCTTCGCCAGATCGAGCTGCTGAGGGCCGTCGTGCGCTGCCAGACCACGGTCCGCGCGGCGCGCGAGCTCGGCCTGTCGCAGCCGGCGGTCAGCAACGCGATCCGCCATCTCGAGAGCCAGGTCGGCTTCCCCCTGTTCGAGCGCATCAACAACCGGCTGTTCCCGACCGCCGAGGCGCGCGCGCTGTGCCAGGACAGCGAACCGATCTTCCAGCTGCATGCCGCGTTCTCGGCGAAACTGCAGGACCTGCGGGAAAGCAGGGCAGGTCATCTCAGCATCATCGCGACACCGCCGCTCGGCTATGGCGTCGTGCCGACCGCGCTTCGCAATTTCCTCGCCCGGCGCCCGAAGGTGCGCGTGTCGTTCGACGTGCGCCGGTTCGAGAACGTGGTCGAGAGCGTCGAGACCGGGCTTGCCGAACTTGGCTTCGTGATGGGCCTCGGCAAGGATCGCGACCTCGATGCCGAGACCTTCTTCGCCGGCGACATGGTCGCGGTGATGCGGCCCGGCCATCCGCTGGCCGGCGCCGGCACGGTGACACCGGTCGATCTGCGCGAGCACCCGTTCATCGCGCTGGAGCACGGGACGCGGATGGGGACCATCCTGCGCACCGCGTTCGCCGCGGCCGGCGAGCCGTTCCGCCACGCGGTCGAGGTCCGCTACTGCAACACCGCCTGCGTGCTGGCCAGGAGCGGCGTCGGTGTCGCGGTCGTCGATCCGCTGTCGGCTGCCTTCTGCGGCCATTCCGACCTGGTGATCCGCCCCTTCCTGCCGGCCGCGACCGTTACCGCCTCGGTGTTCCGCACGCGCCTGCGGCCGATCTCGCGCCTGGCCGAGGCGCTGCTTCACGAGGTGCGGCTGGTGGCCGCCGAAACCGCCGGGCGGCTGGGCAGAACGGCACGGGCGGCACCGCTATTCGGCGAGCAAATACCACCCCCGAACTCCGTATAGACGATCCGGTTGTGCGGGCGCGCGATCCGGCCCAAAGTCGCCCGCAACGCGCCGGAATGCACGACCGGACTGACCAACCGGATTGCACAGTTGGGGCCACGCCATGCCGAACCCGCCTCCGCCCGCACCGCGGCCGGCCGCATTGACCGCGGCACCCGCCACCGGCCACCCCACCTTCCTCTATTCGGAGCTGGTGACGGAGCTTGATGCGCTCGGCGCCGCCGACATCGCCTTCCTCGGCATCCCGCACGGCGCGGGCTACAGTTTCCGCGAGATCGTCAACGACCAGAGCAACATGCCCGCCGCCATGCGCCGGGCCAGCGACCGCATCATCCGGGCGCCCGGACGGTACGATTTCGACCTCGGCGGCCCGATGTACGACAATCGCCCGATCCGCGTCGTCGATTGCGGCGATGTCGCCGGCGAACTCGGCGACCTCGGCGCGCATCTGAGAAAGGCCGAGGCAGCGGTACGCAGGATCCGGGCGGCAGGCGCGATGCCGATCGTGCTGGGCGGCGACCACGGCATCCCGATCCCGGTGCTGCGTGCGCTGGACAAGGACGGGCCGATCACGCTGGTTCATGTCGATCAGCATCTCGACTGGCGCGACGAGGTGAACGGCGTCACCCAGGGGCTTTCCAGCCCGATCCGGCGGGCGTCCGAGATGGCGCATATCGGCGAGATCTTCCAGATCGGGCTGCACGCCACCGGCAGCGCGCGCCCCGAGGAGGTGGAGGCCGCACTGGCCTATGGGGCGCATCTTTTCAGCGCCTACGACGTGCACGAGCACGGCATGCAGAAGGTGCTCGACCGCATCCCCGCCGGCGGCCGCTATTATCTCACGATCGACCTCGACGGCATCGACCCCGCGATCGCGCCTGGCGTCGCCGCGCCCTGCCCCGGCGGCCTGACCTTCATGCAGGTGCGCACGCTGATCCACGGCCTGGTCGCGAAGGGCCGGGTGATCGGCATGGACGTGGTCGAGATCACGCCGCAGAGCGACGTCAACCAGGTCACCTGCATCACCGCCGGGCGCTTCATCGTCAACCTGATCGGGGCAGCGGTGCGGGCCGGCTATTTCGACAAGGCGCGCGGCTAGACGTGGCCGCGCACCGATCCTCGGGCGAAATCCCGGGCCGGCCATGAAGCGCCTCGCGATCGGCCCGTCCGCCCTGCCGGGCCTCGCGCCGCGCCCCGCCGCCGGCGCGGTGCGGGCGGGCGAGCGCGTGTTCCTGTCCGGCGCCAGCGCCTTGCAGGCGGACGCCAGCGTCGCCGGGCCGGGCGATGCGGCGGCCCAGGCGCACCGAGCCCTCGACCAGCTGGAGAGAGCCCTCGCCGCCGCCGGCGGGTCGCTTGCCAACGTCACCAAACTGACCACCTGCGTCGTCGATCGCGATTTCCGCAGCGGTGCCTACGCCGCCATCTCGGAACGTCTGGGGGCTGCGCGCCCGGTCAGCACCGGCCTGGTCGTGGCCGGCCTCGCGCTGCCGGAGCTGATCGTGCAGATCGATGCCGAGGCAGCGATCCCCGCTTCTCCGCCCCGCCACACGCGGCCCTATGACTTCACCAGCTGGCACGGCCAGGGCTTCCCCTGGCATGGCGCGATGGTGCTGGCGACGGACGACGAGTTCTTCCTGCGCGGCCAGACCGGCGCCGGGCTTGATCATACCGGCATCAAGGCCAAGGGCCGCACGCTCGCCGATGCCGCCGCCCAGGCCGACCTCGCGATGCAGAACCTGAAACTGCTGCTGGCCGAGGCGGGGGCGGCGGCCGAGGATATCGCGAAGATCACGGTCTATATCAGCGACCGTGCCTACCGGCCGGCGGTCTATCCGATGATCGGCAAGCATCTTGCCGGCATCCGCCCGGTCTCGACCGGCATCGTCACCGTCGGCTTCGCGCGACAGGATATACTGTTCGAGATCGATGCCAGCGTGCCGCGCCGGCAGGGCGGCGTCGCGCATCGCCGGCTCCGGCCCTATCACTCCTCGGCCGCGCGCTACGGCACCGAGGCGCAGCCGCTCGACTGCGAGTTCTGCATGGCGGTGGTTTCGGGCAGCCGGGTGACGCTGCGCGGCCAGACCGGCATGGGCCTCGACGAGGTGCTGGTGGGCGCCGGCGATGCAGCGAGGCAGGCAGAACAGGCGATGGACAATGTCGAGACGCTGCTGGCCGAGGCCGGCGCCGGGGTGGCCGACGTTGCCAAGGCGACGATCTATGTCACCGATCGCGCCCACCTTGCCGGCGTCAACGCCACGATCGGGAAGCGGTTCGGCGATGCCGCGCCCGCCGTCACCAGCGTGATCGTCAAGGGCCTTGCGAGCCCGGAACTGCTGATGGAGGTCGATATCGTCGCCATCAGGCCGGACGCACGCTGAGAGTACCGTCTCACCAGACCGCGCGCGGGCCATGCCACCGGCCCGCCAGAATCGAGGAGGCTTGCATGCGACGCCGTGAATTCTCCCTTTCGGTTGCGGCCGGCATTGCGGCTGCAAGCATTTCCCGGCCGGCCTTCGCGCAGCAGAACACGCTGCGGGTCGCGCTCGGCACCACGCTGAACCAGCTCGACCCGGCGCGGACGACGATCGGCGACGAGTATGTCTACGTGCACCTGGTGTTCAACGGCCTCTCCCGCATCGAACCCGACATGACGGTGAAGCCCGACCTGGCCGAGAGCTGGACCGCCTCGGACGATCTCAAGACCTGGACCTTCAAGTTGCGCCCGGGCGTGAAGTTCCACCACGGCCGCACGATGGATGCCGAGGACGTGGTCGCGACCGTGAAGCGCATCCTCGATCCCGCCACGGGTTCGCGCGGGCGCAGCAACCTGACGATGGTCGAGAGCGTGACCGCGCTCGATCCGATGACGGTGCGCTTCACGCTCGGCCTCGCCTATGCCGGCTTCGCCGACATCTTCGCCGACCGCAACATGCGGATCGTGGCGCGCGACAAGATCGACGAGCTCTCGACCAGGCCGGTCGGCACCGGCCCGTTCATGTTCACCTCGTGGTCGCCGGGCGATCGGCTGGAACTGGCGAAGAACCCCAATTATTTCGAGGCGGGGCTGCCCAAGCTCGACGCCGTGACGCTGCGCATCATTCCCGAATCCGCGGCCCGCATGGCGGCGCTGGAGGCGGGCGACATCGACATCGTCTGGGCGATGCCGTACGAGGCGGTGGACACGCTGAAGAAAAGCCGCGTCGCCAGGGTCGACAGCATCTCGACGCCGACCTGGGATGGCGTGATCCTGAACAACCAGACCAAGCCGTTCAACGACATGCGGGTGCGCCAGGCGCTGGCCGCGACCATCGACAAGGAGGCGCTGGTCGAGCTGGTGCTGTTCGGCCAGGGTGCGCCGACCTTCAGCCCGATCCCGCCCAGCCACCCCTATTTCAACAAGGCGCTGCCGTTCAACCCGCCCGACATCGCCAAGGCGAGGAAGCTGCTGGCGGAAGCCGGGTATCCGAACGGCTTCGACATCCCGATGCAGGTGCCGCAGGAACGCGAACAGCGCGTGCGCCTTGGGGTTGCGGTGCGCGACATGGCAAGGCCCGCGGGCATCCGCGTCAATATCGAGCGCGTGCCGTTTGCCACCTACACCGCGAATGTCTCGGGCAAGGCGGCGATGTATGTCGATGGCTACTTCGCGCGCCCCACGATCGATACCGCGATCTATCCCTTCTATCATTCCCAGGGCAGCTGGAACCGCCAGCTCTGGCGCTATGCCGATGCGCGGGTCGATGCGCTGCTGGACGAGGCACGCAAGACCAACGACGAAGCCAGGCGCAAGGACATCTTCCAGAAGTTCCAGGCGCTGGTCGAGGAGACCGTGCCCGGCATCGTCGCCTATTCGGCCGCGCACGTGAACGGGGTTGCCAACAGGGTCGAGGGGTTCCGATCGACGCCGATGCAGTGGCTTGAACTGAAGAGCGTTTCCCTGAAATCCTGAGCGGCGATACCGCAAGGCCGCACTGCCCGGGCAGTGCGGCCGCGCGGGCCCCTGGCGTCACCGAGGAGGAGGGTCACAGTCCTTGGCGGCCTACATCGCACGGCGTCTTGCGCTCGTCATCCTCGTGCTGGTCGCGGTGTCGATGCTCGTCTTCGGCATCACCACCCTGCTGCCGGCCAACGTCGCCTACCTGATCCTGGGGCCCTTCGCCTCGCCCGAGCAGGTGCAGGCGCTGGAGCTGAAACTCGGCCTGACCGACCCGGTCTGGCAGCAATATCTGCGCTGGGCGGGCGGCTTCCTTTCGGGTGATCTCGGCGAATCGACGATGATGAACCGGCCGATCGGGCCGCTGCTGCGCGAGGCGATCGGCCGGTCGCTGATGCTCACCGGCGCCTCGTTCGTGCTGATCGCGGTGATCGGGGTCGGGCTTGGCATCATCGCCGCCCTTCGGCACGGCCGGCCGCTGGACCACGGCGTTTCGATCGTCACCTACCTCGGCATCGCGGTACCGGAATTCTTCTGGGCGATCGTCGTGATCATCGTCTTCGCCTCGTGGCTCGGCCTGCTGCCGTCCTCGGGCTACGAGCCGATCACGGCGGGTGTCTGGGAATGGGCACGCCACCTGATCGCGCCCACCATCACGCTGGTGTTCGGCCATCTCGCGCACGTCTCGCGCCTGACCCGGTCGGGCATGATCGAGGTGATGCGGAGCCCCTATATCACCGCCGCCCGCGCCAAGGGCGTGCCGGAGCGCGTGGTCGTGCTGCACCATGCGCTGCGCAACGCGCTGCTGCCGACGATCACCGTGCTGGCGCTGGATTTCGGCCGGCTGATGGGCGGCATCGTCGTGGTCGAGACGATCTTCGCCTATCCCGGGCTGGGGCGGCTCGTGATCTTCTCGATCCAGAACCGCGACCTGCCGACGCTGCAGGCGGCGATCCTGGTGGTCGCGGCGATCTACGCGCTGGCCAACCTGGCGGCCGACCTGCTCTACGCCCGCTTCAACCCGAAGATCCGGTTCGGCCGCAATGTCGGATGACGCCCCGCCGCCGCGCAGGCCCCTGCCGCTTCAGCTCAAGCTGGGGCTTGCGATCACCGGCACCATCGTGCTGCTGGCGCTGCTGGCGCCCTGGATCACGCCCCACCCCTGGGACACGATCTCGATCCGCACGCGCTTCCTGCCGCCGAATTCCACCTATTGGTTCGGCACCGACGAATTCGGCCGCGACGTCCTCAGCCGGCTGCTGATGGGCGGGCGGCTCTCGCTCGCCATGGGCGTGACGGCGACCCTGGTCAGCCTTGCGGTCGGCGTGCCGATGGGGCTTGCGGCCGGCTATTTCCGCGGCTGGGTCGACGAGACGCTGATGCGCATCGCCGACGTGCTGATGGCGATACCGGCGATCATGCTGGGGCTGCTGGTGCTGGCGGTCACGCCGCCGTCGCTGTGGAAGACGGCGCTCGCGGTCGGGTTCGTCTATATCCCGCCGATCGCGCGGCTGGCGCGGAGCGTCACGCTGGCGCTGGCAGGCGAGGAGTTCGTCCAGGCAGCGCACGCCCGCGCCGAAAGCACCTCCTACATCCTGTTCCGCGAGATCCTGCCGAATGCCTGGCCGCCGCTGATCGTCGAGGCGAGCCTGCGCGTGACCTACGCGATCCTGCTGGGTTCGGCCCTGAGCTTCCTCGGCCTTGGCGCGCAGCCGCCCAGTTCGGACTGGGGGCTGATGATCGCGGAAGCCCGCTCCTTCCTCGATCGTGCGCCCTGGATCGCGCTGGCGCCCGGGTTCGCGCTCTGCCTCCTGGTGATCGGCATCAACATGCTGGGCGACGGCGCGCGCGAGCGGCTGGACCCCAGGATGAGCGCCCGGGTCGGGAAGGCGTGAAGCGATGCTGACGATCGAGGACCTCAGCGTCCATTACCGGACCTTCGGCGGCGCGATCCATGCGCTGTCGTCGGTCTCGCTTGCCACCCGCCGCGGCGCCACGCTGGCGCTGGTCGGCGAATCCGGCTCCGGCAAGAGCACCGTCGCGCTTGCCGCCATGGGGCTGCTGCCGCCCGAGGCAACGCTGCCGTCGGGCAAGGTCATGCTGGACGGCACCGACCTGATGCAGCTCGATGTCGAGCAGCGGCGCAAGCTGCGCGGCACCCGCATCGGCATCGTCTTCCAGGACCCCTTCTCGTTCCTCAATCCGGGCCTGCGCATCGGCGAGCAGGTCGGCGAAGGGCTGCTGCACCACCGGGGCTTCACGGCGCAGCAGGCCCTGGCGCGCGCGATCGAACTGCTGGACGAGGTCGGCATCGTCGATCCCGCCGCGGTCGCCGATGCCTACCCGCACGAGCTCTCCGGTGGCATGCGCCAGCGCGCCCTGATCGCCGGCGCGCTCGCCTCGGAGCCGGAACTGCTGATCCTGGACGAGCCGACGACCGCGCTCGATGTCACGATCGAGGCGCAGATACTCGACCTGCTCGACCGGCTGCGCGCGCGGCGCGGGCTGACGATGATCCTGATCAGCCACAATCTCGGCATCGTGCGCCGCATCGCCGACGAGGTCGCGGTGCTCTATGCCGGCCAGGTGGTCGAGCAGGGGCCGACCGAAAGCATCCTGCACAACCCGGCCCACCCCTATGCCAAGGGCCTGGTGGCGGCGATCCCGCGCATCGGGCGGCGGGTCAGCCGGCTCGCGGCGATTCCCGGCCGCCTGCCGGACCTGCGCGCGCCGCCGGCGGGGTGCCGCTTCCTTTCCCGCTGCCCGTTCGCCGAGGCAGGCTGCGAGAAGCCCCAGACGCTCGCGCCGCTGGGCGAGCACCTGGTCCGCTGCGGCCCGGCACCGCGCCTGCAGGACGCCGTCTGGCCGGCGGACGAGACCGCGCCGGCCTCCCCCGCCGAGGCCGCGGGGGCGAAAGCGGCGACCGCCGAGCCGGTCGTCGCGGTCGAGAACCTGACCAAGCGCTTCGTGCGCGGCTACGGCCCGTGGCGCTGGGAAGGCTGGCGGCCGGCCCGCGAAGTGCGCACGATCACGCCGGTCAAGGACGTCACGCTCACGATCGCCCCCGGCGAGGCGCTCGGCCTGGTCGGCGAATCGGGTTCGGGCAAGACGACGCTCGGTCGCACCATCCTGCGCCTGATCGAGGCCAATGCCGGCCTGATCCGGATCGCCGGCGAGGATGTCGGCGCCAGGCCGCTCAGCGCGCTGGAGCCGATGCGCCGCACCGCGCAGATCGTGTTCCAGAACCCCGATTCCTCGCTGAACCCGCGCAAGACCATCCGCGCGCTGCTGGGGCGGCCGCTCGAGCGGTTCGGGCTTGCCCCACCGGGCGAGATCCCGGCCCGGGTGAACGCGCTGCTCGACCTCGTGCGGCTGCCCAAGCATTATGCCGATCGCTACCCGCACCAGATGAGCGGCGGCGAGAAGCAGCGCATCGGCATCGCGCGCGCACTCGCCACCGAACCGCGCTTCATCGTCTGCGACGAGCCGGTCTCGGCGCTCGATGTCTCGGTGCAGGCGGCGATCGTCAACCTGCTCGCCGACCTGCGCGACCGGCTTGGCGTCGCCTATCTGTTCATCTCGCACGACATCTCGGTGGTCGCGCATCTGTGCGACCGGATCGCGGTGATGCGCTACGGCGAGGTGGTCGAGATCGGCGAGTCCAGCCAGATCATGCAGGCCCCGACGCACCCCTACACGATCGAGCTGCTGGCCGCCGTGCCGCGCATCGACGGCCCGCCGCCGCGGCGCGCCGAGAGCAGCGCAGCTATAAGCGTGGTGAATGCCCCGTCGCGATAATTGATAGAAGCGGGCGCGCCCGGCGGTCGCGCCCGGTCGCCGCATCTTGCTATGATCGCGGGCGGAAGCAAACGGCGGCGGACGCGCCGCGGGATGGACCGGCAGGATGGGCGCGAGCCTTCGCATCATCGGACTTGCCAAGAGCTACGGCGCCGCGCAGGCGGTCGCATCGGTCTCGCTCGATATCGCCGCCGGCGAGTTCGTGAGCCTGCTCGGCGCCTCGGGCTCGGGCAAGACGACGACGCTGATGATGGTGGCCGGCTTCACCCGCCCCGATCGCGGCGAGGTGCTGCTGGACGGGGCGCCGATCACGCGCCTGCCACCCGAAAAGCGCGGCATCGGCGTGGTGTTCCAGAACTACGCGCTGTTTCCGCACATGAACGTCATGCGCAATGTCGGCTTCCCGCTGAAGATGCGGCGCGTGCCTGCCGCGACGGCGCGCGCACGGGTGGCTGACGCCCTTGCCCGCGTGGGTCTTTCCGGGTTCGAGGCGCGGCTTCCCGCGCAGCTGTCCGGCGGCCAGCAGCAGCGGGTGGCACTGGCGCGCGCGCTGGTGTTCGAACCCGGGCTGCTGCTGATGGATGAGCCCTTGGGTGCGCTCGACAGGGCGCTCCGCGAGACCATGAAGGGCGAGATCCGCCGCCTGCACCGCGAGCTCGGCATCACCATCGTCTATGTCACGCACGACCAGGAGGAAGCGCTGACGCTTTCCGACCGGATCGTGCTGATGGATGCCGGCAACATCATCCAGCTCGGCCGGCCCGCCGACCTCTACGAGCGGCCGGCGAGCCGGTTCGTTGCCGGCTTCATCGGCGAAAGCACGCTGATTCCGGGCAAGGTGGTCGGCGATGGCGACGGTGTGGCGCTGCTGCCCGAAGCGGGCGGCCCGAAACTGCCGGCGCGCGCCGGGTCCGTGCGCGAGGGCGATGCCGCGATGCTGCTGCTGCGGCCGGAAAAGACGCTGATCGCACCGCATTCCGCGGCGGACGGGGGCCTGCCGGCGATCGTGCAGGACGTGATCTATGTCGGCGACATCTCGCGCCTGACGCTCCGGCTCGAAGGCGGCCCCGAGATCACCATCAAGCAGCCGAACCGGGCCGATGCCTTCCGGGCCGAGGCCGGCATGAGCGTGCGGGTAGGCTGGGCGCGCGAGGACGCTGTCCTGCTGCCGGCATGAACGCGAGGCCACACATCCATCAGGGAGTTTTCAGCACCATGACCGACCGATCCACGCTAGCCAGGCGCACGCTGCTGGCCACCGGCACCTCGTTCGGGCTTGCCAGCCCGTTCCTGCATGCCCGCCCGGCCCGGGCCGACAAGGGCGAGATCGTCATCTCCTCGTGGGGCGGGTCGCGCACCAAGGCGATGCGCGAGGTGATGTGGACGCCGTTCGAGCAGGCCACCGGCATCCGCGTGCGCGACGACGGCCCGCCCGAGGCAGCCAAGGTCAAGGCGATGGTCGAAAGCGGCAACATCACCTGGGACCTGCTCGACACGGACATCCCGGCGATCCTGGCGATGGTGAACAGCAAGCTGCTGGAGCCGATCGACTATCGCCGGATCGACGCGGCGAAGCTCGCCAAGATCCCCGAGGTGCTGCACCACCCCTACGGGCTTGGCCACCTGATCTATTCCTTCAACATCGTCTACAACACCAAGAGCTTCCCGAACGGCACGCAGCCGCGGAGCTGGGCCGACGTGTGGGACGCAAACAAGTTCAAGGGCGGGCGGTCATTCCCGTTCCGCGGCGGCATCGGCCCGCAGCTCGAATTCGGCGTGCTGGCCGATGGCGTGCCGGTCGACAAGATCTATCCGCTCGACATCGAGCGCGCCTGGGCGGCGATGGACCGGCTGCGGCCGCTGGTCACCAAATGGTACGCGAACCACGCCGAGGCGATCCAGCTGGTCTCCAGCGGCGAGGTCGATATCTGCTGCACGGTCGGCCCGCGCGGCCTGGTGGCGAAGGCGGAGGGTGCGCCGATCGATGTCGAGTTCGGCGGCGGCAAGCTCGGCCCCGACAACTGGGCGATCGTCAAGGGCTCGCGCAATATCGACGCCATCTACCAGTACCTGAACTTCGTGATCGATGGAAAGGTGCAGGCGGAGCTGGCCAGGCGCATCCCCTATGGCCCGTCGTCGCAGGCAGCGTTCGAGTATCTGAGCCCGGCCGAGGCGAAGCAGCTCAACACCTCGCCCGAGAACCTCTCCAGGCAGTTCTGGAGCAACGTGGAGTGGTGGGGCACCGTCACCGCAAACGGCAAGACCAACAACGAGAACCAGATCGAGCGTTTCGCGCGCTGGATGGTCCGGCGCGGATGATCGCCGCGGCGCCCAGTCCGGCGCCCGGTCCGGCACTCGTCGCCGATGCCGCTGCGGGCGCCGCACCGGGTGCGATCCAGGGCGGGCGTGGCTGGCGCGCCCGCCCCGGCCTGATGGTGAGCGGTGCGCTGGCGTTCTGCGCACTGGTCTATCTGTGGCCGATGCTGGCGCTGGTCGGCTGGGCATTCCACGACCAGACCTCCGGCTGGTCGCTGGCCCAGCTCGCCCGTGTCGCCGGCGACGAGGACTACCACTACGCCTTCGTCACCACCTTCCGGATCGCGGTGACCACGACGCTGGTCTCGGCACTGATCGGCTATCCGTACGCCTACCTGATGGCGAGCAGCGGCCCGCGGCTCGCGGCCCTGCTTGGGGCTGCCGTGATGATCCCGTTCTGGACCAGCATCCTGGCCCGCAGCCTGGCCTGGATGATCCTGCTCGGCCGCAAGGGCGTGATCAACGAGTGGCTGGTCGGGCTTGGCCTGATCGAGCGTCCGCTGGCCATGCTGTTCAACAGCCTCGGCGTGCAGATCGGCATGGTGCATGTGCTGCTGCCGTTCATGGTGCTGCCGATCTGGGCGATTCTGTCGCGGCTCGATGCGACGCTGCCGCGCGCCGCCCGTTCGCTTGGCGCCTCGCCGGCGCGCGCCTTCTGGAACGTGACCTTCCCGCTGTCGCTGCCCGGCCTCGCGGCCGGCGTCGCGCTGGTGTTCATGTCGGCGATCGGCTTCTACGTCACGCCGGCATTGCTGGGCGGGCCGTCCGACCTGACCATCGCCTCGCTGATCGAGATGGTGGTGCGCGACCTCCTCGACTGGCCGTTCGGCGCGATCCTCAGCCTGACATTGCTCGCGTGCGTGGCCGCCGTGTTCGCGATCGGCGCGCTTGTGGCCGGTGCCGGGCGGCTGACCGGGACCGAGCGCGCATGAAAGGCGTTGCCGCAGCCCCGGAGGCCGAATTCGGCCCGGCGCGCGCCTTCCTGTGGGTGGTCGCGGGCCTGACCATCATCTTCCTGCTGGCGCCGATCCTGGTGATCATGGCGGTCTCGTTCAACGACGCTGCCCTGTTCGGCTTTCCGCCAGAGCAATGGTCGCTGCGCTGGTATCGCGCGCTGTGGGCCAGCCGTTCCTGGCGCGAAGCTGGCTGGCTCTCGCTCTGGCTCGCCACGGTCGTGGCAACCGCGGCACTCGCACTCGGCGTGCCCGCTGCCTACGGCCTCGCGCGCGGCCGGTTCCGCGGGCGGGCGATCGTCGAGGCGACGCTGGTCTCGCCGATGGTGGTGCCGGTAATCGTGCTGGCGCTCGGCCTTTACATGCTGTTTTCGGCAGCCGGCCTGATCGGCTCGGCGCTGTCGCTGTTCCTGGCGCACACGTTGCTGGCGCTGCCGGTGGTGATCGTCGTGGTCGGGGCCGCGTTCCGCCGCCAGGACGGCGCGATCGAACTGGCGGCACGTTCGTGCGGCGCCTCGTTCCCGCGCGCGTTCTGGCACGTCGCGCTGCCGTCGGTCCGGCCCGCCGTGATCTCGGCCGGCATCTTCGCCTTCCTGACCTCGTTCGACGAGGTGGTGCTGACCCTGTTCCTGGGCGGGCCGCGCACCACCACGATCCCCAAAAAGGTCTGGGAGGCGGTGAAGTTCGAGCTCGACCCGTCGCTGACCGCCGTCTCGACCATCCTCATCGTCCTGTCGCTTGCCGCGCTGCTGCTGATCGAGCTGGCGCGGCGCAGCCGCTTTCGCCTGCAACCGAGAGAGAGAGCATGACCGTGGAATACCCCACCCGCCCCGGCAACCTGGCGGACCCCGCACCCGAGTTCCCCTGGCCTTCGGGGGCACGCTGCGCCGTGTTCCCCGGCTTCGATGTCGATGCCGAATCGGCCTGGCTGGAATATGCCCCCGGCAACACCGACCGCATGGTGACGCTCTCGTTCGGGGGCTACGAGGTGCGCGCGGGCGTGCCGAAGATCCTTGAATATCTGCGCGCGGTGGAGATCAAGGCGACCTTCTTCATTCCCGGCTGGGTCGTCGATACGCACCCGAAGATGTGCGAGGCGATCGTGAAGGACGGGCACGAGGTCGGCCACCACGGCTATACGCACAAGCGTCCCGAACCCGCCGATTTCGCCGCCGACAAGGAGGAGATCGACCGCGCGCTCGATACGCTGAAGCGCGTGCTGGGGGTGGTGCCGGTCGGCTATCGCGCGCCGTCGGGCGAGAACTACAGCGAGCTGCTCGGCTATCTGCGCGATCGCGGCATCCTCTATTCGTCCTCGTTCCGCGACGATATCCGCCCCTATCGGCACAAGCTCCGCGACGGCTCGAAGGGGCCGATCGAGCTGCCGATCAACCTCTCGTTCGACGACTGGCTGTACGGCCTGTCGCAGCGCTTCTCGCCGCGGCCGATGTTCCCCAAGGAGCACGTGCTGTCGATCTGGAACGGCGAGTTCGACCAGACCCGCGAATGGGGCGGGCTGGTGACGATGGTGATGCACCCGCAGGTGACCGGCCGGCCGATGCGGATGGGCATCATGCGCGACTTCCTGGCCCGCGTCCGCAGCTTCGGCGACGTCTGGATCGCAACCGGCAGGGAGCTCGCCGAACACTACATCGCCCACGAGAAAGCCGCGGCAGGATGACCTATTCGATCGCCGGCCACTGCCCGCGCACGGGGATGTTCGGGATCGCCGTCACCACATCCTCGATCGCGGTCGGCAGCCGCTGCGCCTTTGCCAAGGCCGGTGTCGGCGCGGTGCTCACCCAGCATCGCACCGACCCGCGCCTTGGCCCCGGCGGCATCCGGCTGCTGGAAGCGGGGCACAACGCAGCCGAGACGATCGCCCTGCTGACCAGGGACGCGCCAGGCATCGGCTTTCGCCAGCTGGCGGCGATCGACCGCGCCGGTCGGACCGCCTGGTTCCATGGCGGGCGCATCACCTCGGTCCACGCGGCGAGCGAAGGCGAGGGCTGCGTTGCCATCGGCAACATCATCCGCACGCCGGCGGTCACCGGCGCCATGGTCGATGCCTTTGCCGCCCGGCCGCACGAGCACCTGGCGGAACGGCTGCTGGCAGCCCTGGAAGCGGGACAGCACGCCGGCGGCGAGTTCCGCCAGGAGAAATCCGCCGCCCTGCTCGTCGTGCACGAGGAGAGTTTCCCGCTGGTCGACCTGCGCGTCGACTACGACCGCTCGCCGATCGTCGAGCTGCGCTTCCTGTGGGAGAACTACCTGCCGCAGATGCAGCTCTATGTCGCGCGCGCGCTCGATCCGGAAACCTCGGATCCGCCACCACCGCCGCCGGCTCCGCGATAGCAGCCGCGAAGGACCCGACCGGATGGACCTGCTGATCACCGGCGCCATGGTCGTCACCTGCGACGACGCCCGGCGCGTGCTCGACAATGCCTCGGTCGCGATCTCGGGCGAGCGGATCGCGGCCGTCGGCGATGCGGCCGGACTCGAACGGGAGTTTCCGCGTCACCCGCGCATGGACGGGCGGGGGCTTGCGGTGCTGCCGGGCCTGGTCAACGCCCACACCCATACCGTGCTGACGGCGCTCCGCGGCACGGTCGAGGATTTCGACGGCGACATCATCTATCGCTACATGTCGCCCGTCTCCTACACCATGAGCGATCACGAACGGGGGGTGATGGCCGCGCTCGGCTGCCTGGAAGCGATCCGGAGCGGTGCCACGACGCTGGTCGAGCCGTTCCGTCACCTCCCCTCGTTCGCCGGCGCGATGGCCGACACCGGGCTCCGGCTCTGGCTGTCGGAAAGCTGCGCCGATATCGACACACGAAAGATCCGCTTCGGCGACTACAGCATCGACGAGGCGTTCGGCCGCGTCTTCCTCGAACGCACCGAGGCCCTGGTCGAGGCCTGGCACGGCGCGCGCGACGGCCGCGTGAAGTGCCAGATCGCCGCGCACGCGCCGGACAACTGCTCACCCGCGATGCTGCATCGCCTTTCCGAGATGGCAAGGCGGCACGGGCTTACGCGCACCTGCCACCTCGCGCAAAGCCCGGGCGAGCTGGCCGCGGTCAAGGCAGCGCACGGGCTGACGCCGGCCGCCTATCTCGACCGCGAAGGCTTCCTTGGCCCCGACCTGACCTGCGCGCACTGGACCTTCTGCACGCCGGACGACATCGCCCTGCTGGCGGCGCGCGGCGTCAACATGGCCCACACCCCGGCCAATTCCTCGCGCAAGGGGCCGCATGGCGTGCTGGCCGGCCTGATCCAGGATGCCGGCATCAACATCGCGCTCGGCACCGACAACATGACCGAGGACATGTTCCAGGCCATGAAGATCGGCATGATCCTGCATCGCGGCGGCCTGGGTCGCGCGCGGCCCGGCGGCGTCGATCCCCAGCCGCAGGCGGTGCTCGACATGGCGACCCGCAACGGCGCCCGCACGCTTGGCGCCGAGGCCGAGATCGGCTCGATCGAGCCGGGAAAGAAGGCGGACCTGACCATGATCGACCTCGACCAGCCGGCGATGCGGCCGCTTTTGCGCCCGGTCTCGAACATCGTCCATTACGGCCATCCCGGCATCGTGCATTCGGTGATGGTCGACGGCAGCTTCGTGATGCGCGAGCGCAAGGTGCTGACGATCGACGAACCCGCGCTGCTGGCCGAGGCGCAGGCGGTGACCGAGCGCGTCTGGCGGCGCATGCTCGCCGACAACCCCGATCTTACGCCCCCGCCCGATACCGAAGCCAGGCTTGGCACCCGAGGTGCGGCATGACTGCTCCCCCGCCCGAGGCAGCGATCGCAAGCGCCGTCGCCGCCCAGCGCGGCTGGGTCGAGCGGTTCTTCGACCAGCTCGGCGAGATCGGCCGCGCCGACCC
>JADYYZ010000383.1 GCA_020853405.1 Acetobacteraceae bacterium | reverse complement strand
GATGGCGATCTGCCACCCATCGCTTCCCAGACCGCCAGGATTCGCATGATGGCAGAATTCCTCACCGACGACGCGCTCGGCCCCGTCCGGCACGGCTTCTTCACGCGCCGCGGCGGCGTCTCGACCGGGCCGTTCGCGTCGCTGAACTGCAGCCTGTCGGGCCGCGACGATCCCGAATCGGTGCTGGAGAACCGGACCCGCGCCGCCGCCGCCATGGGCCTCGGCCTCGCCGCGCTCACCGGCCTCTACCAGGTGCATGGCAATGTCGCGCTGCCGGTCGCCACGCCCTGGGCGGACAGTGCCCGCCCCCAGGCCGACGCCCTGGTGACCGATCGGCCCGGCATCGGGCTTGCGATCGTCACCGCCGACTGCGCGCCGGTGCTGTTCGCCGATGCCTCGGCCGGGGTGGTGGGGGCAGCGCATGCCGGCTGGCGGGGCGTGCTTGCTGGCATCGTCGCCAGCACCGTCGCCGCCATGGTGCGGCTTGGGGCACGCAGGGAGACTATCGTCGCGGTGGTCGGCCCCTCGATCCGCCAGCCGAGCTACGAGGTGGACGAGCGGTTCCGCGCCGCCTGGCTTGCTGCCGACCCCGGGCACGCGGGACTGTTCGCCCCCGGCAGCAGGGCCGGCCATCATCAGTTCGACCTGGCCGGCGCCGCCGCCGCCGCGGCCAGGGCGGCGGGCTGCCTGCGCGTCGCGCTGGTCGATGCCGACACCCTGGCCGAGCCGGAGAGGTTCTTCAGTTTCCGCCGCAGCAGCCTTTCCGGCGGCGGCCCGATCGGCCACCAGGTCTCGATCATCGCACTGTGAAAAAGCATGGCACGGTTGCGCAACCGGACCGGTTACAGGCAGGCAGCGCCGGGTGACAATTCGGTCATGAATCCTGCCACATTTGCCCTGCTGTCCGGCTCGTTCGCTTTGTCGATGGCGCTCGGCGTCCGCCAGGGGTTCGGGCTGTTCCTGGCGCCGCTGGCGGCCGACCACGGCGTCGGCATGGGCGAGGCAGCCTTCGCGGTGGCGCTGCACAACCTGGTCTGGGGCCTGGCGCAGCCGCTGGCAGGCGTCTGGGCCGATCGTTCCGGCAGCAAAGGCCCGGTCGCGCTCGGGGCTTTGCTGTTCGCGCTTGGCCTCGTGCTGCCGGGCCTGTTCCCGACCGGCTGGGCGATGATCCTGGGCGTCGGGCTGCTGACCGGGCTCGGCACCGCCGGGCTGACCTGGGGCCCGGTGCTGGGTGGCATCGGCCGTGCCTTCCCGCCGGCGAAGCGGTCGGTCGCGCTGGGCATCGCCTCGGCCGGCGGCAGCGTCGGGCAGATGCTGCTGGTGCCGCTGACCGCGGTGCTGATCGCCTGGGTCGGGCCGACCAGCGCGTTCGTGGCGATCGGTGCGCTGATGCTGCTGGCGCTGCCGACCGGCCTGCCGCTCGACCGCGCGGCACTCGACACCAGGCCGCGTGGCGCCCCGCGCGGGCAGGCGATCCGCCGCGCCCTGGCGGATCGTGATTTCCTGCTGCTGGGCGGCGGCTTCTTCACCTGCGGCTTCCAGCTCGCGTTCCTGGCCACCCACCTGCCCGGCTACCTGACGCTGTGCGGCATGGCGGGGACCGATGCCGGCTGGGCGCTGGCGGTGGTGGGCGGGTTCAACATCATCGGCAGCTACATCTGCGGCAGGCTCGGCAACGTGATCGCGCCGCAGGCGGGGCTTGCCGTGCTCTATCTGCTGCGCGGGCTTGCGATCTTCCTCTATTGGGTGGGGCCGAAGAACGAGCTCACGCTGCTGGTGTTCGCCGCCACCATGGGGCTGATGTGGCTCGGCACGGTGCCGCTGACCTCGGGCGTGATCGCGCGCCGCTTCGGGGTCGCCGACCTTGGCGCGCTGTTCGGCATCGCCTTCGTCAGCCACCAGGTCGGCGGCTTCCTGGGCGCCTGGCTGGGTGGACTGGGCTTTGCCTGGACCGGCAACTACGACGCGGTGTTCCTGGCCTCGGCGGTGGCGGGGTTGGTCGCCGCCGCGCTCAACGTGCCGATCCGCGGCGCCGCGCTGCGCCCCGCCTGAGCAATGCGGCCCTGACCGGCGCCGCAGGGCGTGCTATGGCGCCGGCGTGCCCTATATCCTGCTGTTCCTGGTGCTGATGGTCCTGACGATGGTGGCTGCCTGTGTGGCGTAGCCCATGGCTCTGCGTTGCGCTGCTGCTGGCGGTCGCGATCGCCGGCTGCGGCGAGGTGCCGCGCCCGTTCGCCGAGCGGCGCGAGGCCGGCGGCCAGGAGCTGCTTCGCCGCCCGCCGCCGGCACGCATCCTGGTGCCCGCGCCGACCGAGGCGGGCCTGACCCAGGATGCCGCCCAGCGCTTCGCCGAGGCGCTGGCCGAAGCGCTGCGCGAACAGGAACTGCCCGCCACCGCCTCGCCTTCGGCGCGGCGCGGCCCGCGCGACTGGCAGGTGGCGGCGCGGTTCGAGCCAAGCGCCATGGCGGTGGCACTGAGCTACGCGCTGATCGACGAGAAGGGCGAGCGGGTCGGCACGGTGCGCGCGCCGCGGCCGGTGCCGATCGCTGCCTGGGCCAACGCCGACCCGGCCGCGCTGTCGGCCGCCGCCGCCGATGCCGGCCCCGCGATCGCCGCCCTGACCGGGCGCGCCGATACCGCCCGCCGCGCCGCCGGCCCGACCGCGCCGGCCAGGCTGCCGACCGTCGCGGTGCTC
>JADYYZ010000382.1 GCA_020853405.1 Acetobacteraceae bacterium | reverse complement strand
CGGGCGCATCTGGAAGGCATTGGCGAAGAAGCCAGGGCCGGAATCGCCCGGTGCCTGCATGCCGATGAACGGGATTCTGAGCGTCGCCGAGGTCATGCCCGGCAGGAAGCTCGCTTTCAGGTCCGGCATGTCGAGTGCCGGGTCGCTGCGCAGCTGGCCGCCGGCCAGCAGCGGAAAGGTGGCGCCAGGCCCCGTGCCGAACGCCCACGCGCGCGCCACCGTCATCAGGGCGCGGTCGATGCGGCGCAAGCGGTCGAGCGTAATGTCCTTCGTGCAGGCATGGCCCACGCGAACCAGCAGATGGTCCTGCAGGTTGGCGCCGACGCCAGGCAGGTCGGCCCGCACCGCGATGCCAAGCCGCGCCAGCTCGTCAGCAGGGCCGATGCCGGACAGCATCAGCAGCTGGGGCGAGTTGATCGCGCCGCCGCACAGCACCACCGCGTGCGCGGCCCGCAGTATGGTGCCGTCGAGCAGTATCGCGCCCCGCGCACGCCCGCCCTCGATCAGCAGCCGGGCAACCTGTGCGCGCGTGCGGACCGAAAGGTTGGCGCGGCCGCGCGCTGGGTCCAGGAAGGCGCGGGCGGTGCTGGCGCGCCGGCCGCGGGCGATGGTGAACTCGAGCCGCCCGACGCCTTCCGGATTGGCGCCGTTGAAATCGTCGGTCGGCGTGTTGCCAGCCTGGCGGGCGGCCTCGAGCCAGACATCGGAAAGCGGGTGCGACCAGCGTGCCGGTTCGACCGCCATCGGGCCATCGCTGCCGCGAAACGCGGGATCGCCGGTCGCACTGCGTTCGCTTTTCCGGAACAGCGGCAGGATGTCGGCATATCCCCAGCCGGAAAGGCCGTGCTGCGCCCAGCCGTCGAAGTCACCCGGCAGGCCGCGGGCATAGACCATGCCGTTGATCGCGGTCGAACCGCCCAGCACACGCCCGCGCGGCCAGGCGATACGCCGGTTCCCGAGGTTCGGCTCCGGCTCGGTACGGTACTGCCAGTTCCCGACCTTGGCACGCAGCATCACCCCGCTCATCAACGGGATGCTGAACAGCGGGCCGCGGCCGGCACCACCGGCTTCCAGCAGAAGCACGCGCATCGATGGGTTTTCCGAAAGCCGGGCGGCGATCACCGCACCCGCCGCCCCTGCCCCCACCACGATCACGTCGGCATCCTCGGTCCTCGAATCGCCCACCTGGCTCCCTTGCGACGATGCCGCGCCAATGCATAAGTTGCGGCTACAAGAGCACGGGAAACAGGATACGCAAATGCCGACTTCACGCAGGCACGTGATGATCGCGGCGGCAGGTTGGGCGGCGGGCGCGGTGGCGCTGCCACGCATCGCCATCGGCCAGCCGGTGCCGGAGCTGCAGACCATGCGCTCGACCTCGAAATCGTGGCTGTGGGCGGCCGAGGATTTCGCGAACGCGGGCGGCTTCTTCGAGAGGGCGCGCGTCAAGGTCGTGTCCAACGCGTCGAACCGTGGCACCAACATCGCTGCCCTGGGTGGCGCCGGGGTGGACATCGTGCTCGGCGACCCCGGCGAGGCGATGCGCGCGCGCAGCCAGGGATTCCCGGTGAAGAGCTTCATCGGCACCGTCAACAAGTACGCATCGAACGTGGTGATCCGCAAACCCGTCCTGGAACGGCTGAAGGTCAACGAAGCCGCCCCGGTCGCGCAGAAGATCGCGGCACTGAAGGGGTTGCGGCTCGGCACTACCGGGCCGGGGGCGGCGCCCGATGCGCTGTTCCGCTGGCTTGCGGTGCAGGGCGGCATGGACCCCAACAGCGACCTCCGTCTGGTGCCGATCCAGGGCGGCGGGCCGGGCATGCTGGCCGGCCTCCAGCAGAACGTGATCGACGGGTTCTGCCTCTCCTCGCCCACCAGCGACCTTGCCGTGCAGGAACGCGACTGCGCCTATCTGTTCAACATGGCGCTCAATCCGCCGCCTTCCTTCGAGCAGTATCTCTACATCATTGCGTCCACCAACGAGGCGAGCCTGCGCAACCCCGCAAAACGCGAGGCGCTGGTGCGCTACTGCCATGGCATCACGCTCGCACTCCGGGCAATCGCGTCGGACCGCGCCGCGCTCCGGCGCTGGGCGGATGTCTGGTTCGAGGGGCTGCCACAGCAGATCGCCGAGGTGTCGTTCGAGATCAACTCGAAGATCTTCTTCACCGACCCGGTGCCCAAGGCAGGCCTGTTCCAGGGCAATGTCGACTTCATCAACACCGTGCAGCGCACGATGGGGGCCGAGCTGCTTCCGCCGTCGCTGACGTTCGAGACGCAGTACGATCCCAGCCTCGCGACAGAGGGACTGGCCAGGGCGTAGGGCGTGGCGATCGGCGTCGAGGCCGTCGAGAAACGCTATGTCGGGCGCGGGCGCGAGACGGTCGCGCTGGCGCGCATCGACCTCGACATTCCATCGGGCGAGTTCGTTGCGTTCGTCGGTCCCTCGGGCTGCGGCAAGTCAACCCTGCTGAACATGATCGCCGGCATCCTGGCGCCGACGGCCGGCCGCATCGTGCACGATGGCAGGACAGTGGAGGGCATCAACACCGGCGTCGGCTACATGACACAGGCCGACAGCGTGTTGCCCTGGCGCACGGTTGCCGGGAACATCGAACTGCCGTTGCGCTTCCGCGGCCTCGCCGCTGCCGAACGGCGCGCTCGGTCGGCTTCGATGATCAGCCAGGTCGGGCTTTCCGGGTTCGAGAACGCCTACCCGGTGGAGCTCTCGGGCGGCATGCGCAAGCGGGTCGCGCTGGCGCAGCTGCTGGTCTACGAACCCACCACCCTGCTGATGGATGAGCCGTTCGGCGCGCTCGATGCGCAGCTGAAACTGTTGATGCAGAAACAGCTGCTCCAGATCTGGGAGGCGGGGCGCCAGACCGTGGTTTTCGTCACCCACGACCTGGCCGAGGCGGTGACGGTAGCCAGCCGAGTGATCGTCTTCAGCGGCAGGCCCGGGCGCATCAAGGCGATCGAGTCGATCGATATCGCCTATCCGCGTGATCCGTTCCGCGTGCGCTTCCTGCCCGCGTTCGAGGCCGCCTATGCCCGGCTGTGGGACGCCCT
>JADYYZ010000381.1 GCA_020853405.1 Acetobacteraceae bacterium | reverse complement strand
GGCAACGAACAGCCCCGCGGCCTTGTCGCCCCTCACGGTTCCGCCCCGATGGCGTGCCGGCGGAGCGGTCGCGATGCCGCGGCCATCAGCTGGTGGCCACCAGCACGGCCAGCATCACCAGCCCGACCGCGATGCGATACCAGCCGAACGGCGCCCAGCCGATGCGCCCGATCAGCGCCAGCACCGCGCGCACCACGGCGAGCGCCACCGCGAACGCCACCAGCGTGCCGATCGCGATCAGCCAGAATCCCTGCCAGTCGAGCAGCGACCATTCCTTGTACAGGCTGTAGACGGTGGCGGCGAGCATGGTGGGAACCGCCAGCACGAAACTGAACTCCGCGGCGGTGCGCCGATCAACGCCCAGCGCCAGCGCGGCGATGATGGTAGCACCGCTGCGGCTGGTGCCGGGAACCATCGCCAGCACCTGGCCAAAGCCGATCAGGAACGCGCTCAGGGGTGGGATCGACTCGACCGCGCCGATGCGGGCGCTTGCCGCGATTCGATCGACCAGGATGATCACGATGCCGCCCGCGATCAGCGCCGCGCAGACGATCCAGGGATCGTCCAGCATCGCCTGCACCTGCTTATAGAGCGTCGCCCCCAGCACCAGGGCGGGCAGGAAGGCAAGCACGATGTTGCGGGTGAAAAGGCGGGCGGTGCGCTCGCGCGTCAGCCCGAAGGCGATGCCCCACAATTTCGCCCAGTAGACGACCACCACGGCCAGGATCGCGCCGACCTGGATCACGATCTTGAACGCCCGCCCGCCTTCCGAGAAGCCGAGCAGCCGTTCCGCGAGGATCAGGTGGCCGGTCGAGCTGATCGGCAGGAACTCGGTAAGGCCCTCGATCGCACCGAGGGCGATCGCCTGGCCCAGCGCCAGTGCATCCATGGGGAATCCGTCGCAGGAGGTTGGCAGGCGGGCGCAACTTGCCGCGCCGGCCGGCCGAAGGCCAGTCACAGACGCGAAAGCCGTTAAGCGGTGCGGGGCGCTGCCGCCCGCTGCCCGCTGCCCGCTGCCCGCTGTCCGCTGTCCGAGGCACGATGCCCCTTCTTCCCGGCAGGCGGTTGCATCCGGCCGCCCCTGCGTCCAGAACATGCGGGCCCTGGGCCAGGGCGGCAGGATCGGGGGAAACACACCAGTATGCGCCTCGCACTCGGTGCGGTCGCGGTCATCGACGGGATCAGCCGCGCCTTCGGCTGGCTGGCGTCGTTCGCGGTGCTGGCCGCCTGCCTGATCTCGGCAGCGGTGGCGAGTGCCCGATACGGGCTTGGCATCGGCTCGAACGCCTGGCTGGAAATCCAGTGGTACCTGTTCGGCGCCATGATCCTGCTTGGCGGCGCCTGGACGCTCAGGCGCAACGAGCATGTGCGGGTCGATCTGCTGTACCTGGCGGCCAGCCCCCGCCTGCGGCTGTGGATCGACCTGTTCGGGCTGGTCTTCTTCCTGATGCCGGGCATGCTGCTGTTGGCAACGCTGTCGTGGTCGCCGTTCGCCGAGAGTTTCCTGCGCCACGAGATCTCGGAAAGCCCGGGCGGGCTGGTCCGCTGGCCGGTGAAGCTGCTGCTGCCGGTGGGATTTGCGCTGCTGGCGCTGCAAGGGGTGGCCGAGATCATCCGGCGCATCGCCGCCTTGCGCGGCGCTGGCGCGCTCGACGCCGAATACGTGCGGCCGGAACAGTGATCCCCGAGTTCCACGACATGGCGCCCCTGATGTTCGGGGGCATGGTGGTGTTCCTGCTGGTCGGCTTCCCGGTGGCGTTCAGCCTGGTGGCGTGCGGCATGTTCTTCGCCGTGGTCGGCATCTGGATGGGCTTCTTCCAGCCGGCATTCCTGCAAAGCCTGCCGCTTCGGGTGTTCCACGGCATCATCGCCAACGAGCTGCTGCTGGCGATCCCGTTCTTCACCCTGATGGGTGCGATTCTGGAACGATCGGGCCTGGCCGAGGATCTGCTGGAAGGGCTCGGCCAGGCGTTCGGCAAACTGCCGGGCGGCCTCGGCTTCTCGGTGATCCTGGTCGGCGCGCTGCTTGGCGCGATCACCGGCACGGTCGCCGCCAGCGTGCTGGCGATGGGCATGATCAGCCTGCCGGCGATGCTGCGCACGGGCTATTCGGCGCGCTTCGCCACCGGCTCGATCGCGGCCTCGGGCGTGATCACCCAGGTGATCCCGCCGAGCCTCGTGCTGATCGTGCTGGCGCAGGTACTGGGCCGCAGCGTCGGCGACATGTATCTGGGCGCGATCGGCCCTTCCATCCTGCAGACGCTGCTGTTCCTTGGCTATGTCGGGGCGCTTGCGATCTTCCGCCCGGCCACGGTGCCGCCGCTGCCGGAAAGTGCGCGAACGCTGCATGGCTGGAAACTGGGCTTGCGCATCATGCGCGGCGTGGTGCCCTCGATGGGGCTGATCTTCCTGGTGCTGGGCACGATGTTCCTGGGGCTTGCGACGCCGACCGAGGCGGGCGCGATGGGCACGGTGGGCGCGATGGCGATGGCCATGCTGCACGGCCGGCTGACGCCTGCGATGCTGTGGCAGGGAACCCAGACCACCATGCGCATCACCGCCATGGTCGGGTTCATTCTGATCGGGGCGACGGTCTATTCGCTGGTCTTCGCCGGGGTCGAGGGAACGCACTGGGTCGAGGGCCTGCTGAAGACGCTGCCTGGCGGGCGCACCGGCTTTCTGGTGTTCGTCAACGCCTTCATCTTCGTGGTTAGTTTCTTCCTGGATTTCTTCGAGATCGCCTTCATCATCCTGCCGCTGCTGGCGCCGACCGCCCAGCAGCTCGGCATCGACATGGTGTGGTTCGGGCTGATGGTGTGCGTGAACATGCAGACCAGTTTCATGCACCCGCCGTTCGGCTTCGCGTTGTTCTACGTGCGCAGCATCGCACCACCCGAGGTCAGGACGCGCGAGATCTACCTGGGTGCGATCCCGTGGCTGTGCCTGCAGCTGGTGCTGGTTGCGATCACCATCGCCTGGCCGGAGAG
>JADYYZ010000380.1 GCA_020853405.1 Acetobacteraceae bacterium | reverse complement strand
GGCATTGGATGACTGGGCCGGCAGGCACGCGCGGTCCGATATTTTTGGCCAGATCGCCGATCCGGGAGCAGACGGCTACCGGCCGAAGCATTTTCCCTTCGTCGCCAGCATCGCGCCGGAGGAGTTCCAGCAGCGCTGCCGCGCGGCACGGCTGATCGTCGCCCATGCCGGCATGGGGTCGCTGATCACGGCGATGACCTTCGGCAAACCGATCCTGGTGATGCCGCGGCGCGGGCATCTGGGAGAGCACCGCAACGACCACCAGTTCGCCACCGCCCAGAAGCTCGGCACCCGGCCCGGCGTCGCCGTGGCGCTGGACGGCGACGAGCTTTCGGAAAAACTCGATGCCATGCTGGCGGGCAGCGCCGCGTCCGCCGGCGGCCTGCCGCCGTTCGCCGAGGACCGGCTGACCGAGGCCGTGCGCCAGGCCATCCTGGGTTGAAGCGCCGCGCGCGCCTCCGATAGAACCGGCGGGGCTTTTCCTCCGCCTCCCGCGACAGGGACCAAGCGATGTTCCGATGGGGTATTTTCGGCACCGGCGCGGTGGCCAGGAAGTTCGTGCTGGGGCTTGCCGCGGCCCAGGACATGCGGGCCAGCATCGTCGCCTCGCGCGATCCCGCGAACGCGCGGAAATTCGCGTCCGACCTCGGGCTTGCCGCGGCCGCCAGCTACAGCGAGGCGGCAAGCGCCGAGCTGGATGCGGTCTATATCGCCACGCCCCCCAGCGAGCATGCGCGCCACGCCCTGCTGTGCCTTGACGCCGGCAGGCCGGTGCTGATCGAAAAGCCCTTCGCCGCCAGCAGCGAGGATGCCCGCGCCATCATCGAGGCGGCGGCGGCGCGCAACCTGTTCTGCATGGAAGCGATGTGGACACGCTTCCTGCCGCTGACACGCGCGCTGAAGCAGGCGGCCGGCGACGGCACGATCGGCGAGGCGCGAGCTTTCGCCGGCAGTTTCTGCGCCGCCGACCTGCCCGACCGGGCGAAGAACCTGTTCAACCCGAGCCTGGGCGGCGGCGCGCTGCTGCACCGGGGCATCTATCCGCTTTCGCTCGCCTGCCATCTGCTCGGGCCGGTAGCCGGCATTTCCGGCGCCGCGCGCATCGGCGAGACCGGCGTCGACGAGGATGTCGCGCTGTCGCTCCGCCACCAGACCGGCGCGCTTTCGACCATACGCGCGAGCTTGCGCGCGAACGCGCCGCTCGATGCGGTGCTGTCGGGAACGGGCGGCACGATCCGCATCGACGCGCCGATCTTCCGCCCCTTCCGCATGCACATCGCGCGCACCACGCCGCGTGCCGGCGAGGGCAGGGGCGGCGGGCGTCTCGAGGCGCTGAAGGAAGGCAGCACGATGCAGCTGGCACGGCAGCGGCTCGATTTCCTGGTCCGACTGCTGCGCGGCCAGGGTGGCCGGACCGCGCTCCACGCCTATGCCGGCAACGGCTACCACTACCAGGCCGAGGAGGTGCGGGCGCGGATCGCGGCGGGCGAGCGTGAAAGCCCGCTGATGCCTCTGTCGGAAAGCCTGCACGTCATCGAGGTGATGGAGCAGGCCCGCGCGAGTTGGACCAGCGCATGAAGATCGGGATCATCGGCTGCGGCTATGTGTTCGACCACTACATGGCGACCTGGAAGCGCCATCCGCGGCTGGAACTCGCGGGCGTGGCCGACACCGACCGCGCGCGACTCGATCGCGTGTGCAGCTTCCATGGCCTCAGGCGCTACGACAGCAACGAGGCGATGCTGGCCGACCCCGGGATCGCGATCATCGTCAACCTGACCAGCATCGAAAGCCATTTCGAGGTGACGCGCGCCGCCCTGCTGGCCGGCAAGCACGTATACAGCGAGAAGCCGCTGGTGACCGACATGCAGCAGGCGCGCGCGCTGGCGGCGCTGGCCGCCGAGCGGGGCCTGGCACTTTCCTGCGCGCCGTCGAACGCGCTGGGCGACACCGCGCAGACCATGTGGAAGGCGGTGCGGGATGGCGCGGTGGGCAGCCCGCGCATCGTCTATGCCGAATTCGACGACAACGTGATCTACCTGATGAGTCCGGAAGGCTGGAAAAGCCGCAGCGGCGCGCCCTGGCCCTATCTGCACGAATACGAAGCCGGCTGCACCTTCGAGCATGTCGGCTACCACCTGACCTGGATGTGCGCGATCTTCGGGCCGGTGAAGACGGTGACGGCGTTTTCCAAGGTGGCGCTGCCCGACAAGACCGACCTGCCGCTGAACCCCGCCGACACGCCCGATTTCTCGGTCGCGTGCCTCGATTTCCATTCCGGCGTGGTCGGGCGCGTCACCTGCAGCATCGGCGTGCCGTTCGATCACCGCATGCGCATCATCGGCAACCAGGGCATGCTGAGCGCGGACACCTATCGCCACTACCAGTGCCCGGTGTTTCTGGAGCGCTTCAGCAAGCTCACGCTGAACGCACGCAAGTCCTACAGCGTGCGCACCAACGACCTGCTTGCCTGGCCGCTGGGCGTGGGCGGGCGGCGGCTGAGGCTGGTGCGCAACGCGCCGCCGGGCGCCGACGGGAACTTCATCGAGACGCTGCGGCCGATCTGGCATCCGCGCGGGCTGATCGCGCGACTGCGGCGGCGGGAGCTCGGCCAGCAGGACAAATGCGTCGGCATCGCCGAACTCGAGGACGCGCTGCGCAACCGGCGCCCGTTCTTCCCCTCGCCGGAGTTCACGCTGCACCTGACCGAGCTCACGCTTGCGATCCAGCGCGCCGGCACCCTGGGCAGCGCGCATGTGATGACGACAAGCTTCACGCCGCCGTCGCCGCGGCCGGAGACGCTGGCAAACGGGCCCGACTATGCGCGGGCGGCGCGGCCCGGCTGGTTCACGCGGCTATCCGAGCGCGTGCTGGACCGCCTGCACCAGCATTGATGGGGCGCACGGCCCCCGGGCCGGGGGCCGCCGCCGCTCAGCGCGGGGTGGCGAGCCGCAGCAGGGTGAACAGGCCGAAGGGCGTGCACGGCTCGCGACCGAGCACCCGCGCCGAGGCGCCGGCCAGAAGCGTCGATTCGGCGAAATCGGGGTGCCAGCCGAGCCGGCGCGAGAACGGCGCCATGGCCCGCTCGATCGCCCAACGCGGGCCGCCTTCGGCCCGGAAATGATTGACGAACAGGATGGTGCCGCCCGGCCGCACGACCCGCACGAGCTCGGCGAGCATCGCGCGTGCGTCGGGCACGACGCTGGCCACGAACATGCCGACCGCGGAATCGAAACTGGCGTCGGGGAATTCCAGCGCCTGGGCGTCCATCTCCAGCAGCGCCTCGACATTCTTCAGGCGCTCGGCGGCGACCTTGGCACGCGCCTTGGCCAGCATCTCGGCCGACAGGTCGATGCCGACCACCGAAATTTCGGGCCGGTAATGCGGCAGGGCAAGGCCGGTGCCGACACCCACTTCCAGCACGCGGCCCGGCGGCAGCGCGTTCACGGCGGCGACCGCGCGCATCCGCGCCGGCCGGCTGACGCCGCCAAACACCGTGTCATAGATTCCCGCCCAGCGGCGGTAGGCCAACCGCACGGCCGCTGCATCGAGCGGCCGGGCTGGATGTGCTGCATCAATCCCGGGGGTCATTTCGCCAGACGCTTACCGCCCCCGGCAGCGTTTCGCAACTGCACCGCGCCGATTTCTTCGCCCCTGTGGCGCCGGCCCCACCGCGGCGTCGCGGCCGCGATCGCCTGCTTCGGCGGCCGGTGCGCAACATGCCCGCACCACGCATATCAGCCCTGCCGCTCGGCCGCGGCGGGCACGGCACGCTGGGCCTGGGCGAGCCGCCCGCCCTCGGCGATCGACAGCAGCCCGCCGGCGGCGATGACGAGGCCGCCAAGCAGGGTCGGCAGGTCCGGGATGTCGGCAAACACCAGCCAGCCGAACAGCGCCGCCCAGACCAGCTGGGTGTAGCTGAATGGCGCCAGCAGCGAGGCCGGCGCGGCAGCATAGGCCAGGATCAGCAGATAGTGGCCGATCGCCCCGAGCACGCCGATCGCCAGCAGTGCCGCGATGCCCCATGGCCCCGGCGTGACCCAGAAGAACGGCACCACCAGCGAGGTCGCGATGCTGGCGGCAAGCCCGGTGTGCCAGATGGTGGTGAGCGAATCGTCATAGCGCGCCAGCAGCCTGGTCATCACCGAATAGACCGAGAACAGCAGGGCGGTACCCAGCACCAGGAACGCTGCCGGGTGGGTCACGCCCATGCCGGGGCGCAGGATGATCACGACGCCGAGCAGGCCCGCGCCCACCGCCGTCCAGCGCCGCCAGCCGATCGTCTCCCGCAGCCACCAGCCTGCCAGCACCAGCACCAGCAGCGGCGCCAGGAAGTTGATGGCGGTCGCCTCGGCCAGCGGTATGAACGCGATCGCCGCGGTGAAGCACAGGTTGCACAGCGCGAGCGTCAGGCTGCGCACCGCCTGCAGGCGGGGGCGCCGCGACACCGGCGGCAGGCGCTTGCCCGCCAGCGGCAGCGCCAGCGAGACGATGGCGAACTGGATCACGAAGCGTGCCCACAGGATCTGCACCACCGGCAGCGTCGCGGTGGCGGCCTTGATCAGCACGTCCATGCACACGAAGCCGAGCACCGCGCAGGAGATCAGCGCGATACCCCGGAACGGGCGGTCGGACGCGGCAGGCTGGCTCAATTGCGGTCAGGCAACGCCGAGCGCGGCGCGGAACCGGTCCTTCAGCGTTGCGCCATCGCGCGGCGGCAGCACCAGCGGCCCCGCCCCCTGCCTGATGCGGATGCTGGCGAAGACCGGCCCCGGGGCGCCGCGAAGTGCTGCCACCGCGGCGTCGAGGTCGCCATTGGCGCCGACATCGATTGCCGCCCCGATCCCCGCCCCCCGCGCGATCGCGGCGAGATCGACGCCCGCCCCGCCTTCGGCACGGCGCGCGGTGTGGCTGGCCTGGCCGCCGGTCTCGCCGTAGCAGCCATTGTTCAGTACCGCGATCGCAAGGTTCGCCGGCGCCGGGATCGCAACCGTCGCCAGGCTGCCGATGCCCATCAGCATCTCGCCATCGCCGGTGATCACCAGCACCCGCCGGCCCGGCTGCGCCAGCGCAAGCCCGAGCCCGATCGGCACCGCCGCCCCCATCGCCCCCCACAACGGCAAGTTCAGCGGATCGTCGCCGGCGGCTGTGATGTCCCAGGCAGGGCTGCCCAGGCCGGCGACCACCAGCATGGTGCCTCGCCCGGCCAGCAGGCGGCGGACCACGTCGCGCCGGTCGAAGCCATCGCTCATGCCGGCGAGCCTAGAGCAGATCGCCCGTGGCTGGAACGCGCCGGGCCGGAAATTCATTGGTCGGCCGCACGGCAAGGCAGCGATTTCGTACGATCCGGCTGCGTGGCCGGCGCGGCTGTATTGTGCATCATGCATGATGCGTAATCTCCGGCAGCCGACACCACCCCGCGCGGGCGGCCGGCAACGCCGCGGGATTCCTGCCTTCCACCCCGCAAGCCCGGCCAGGCCAGCTCGCCGCGCCCTGGCATTGATCGGGCGGCCGGCAGAAGCGCCCGCGATCGCAGGCTTGTTGACCCCGGCCCTTCCGGCAATGGTTTCGCACCTGCCAGGGAGGAACAACGATGATCCGCAGACGAACGCTGCTGGCCACGGCGGCGGCAGCACCGGTTGGTGCAAGGCTCGCCGCCCCCGCGATCGCCCAGGGCGTGC
>JADYYZ010000379.1 GCA_020853405.1 Acetobacteraceae bacterium | reverse complement strand
TCCATGCTGTCGCAGCAATACGGCATCCCGCGCGAGGAGCTGCTGGCTGCTCTGGCCGAGCAGTTGCCGCAGGCGGTGAACGAGCTGACACCCCAGGGCACGGTTCCCGGGGCGGATGCGATGCAGCAGATGCTGGCGCAGTTCGTCGGCGGCGGCCGCCGCGGCGGCTTCTGAACCACGGCCCAGGCGCTGCCACGCCCCTGGCGCGGCAGCGCCTGGGGCCGAACCGGCCTGACAAAACCCGCCTGCCGTTGCATGCTGGCCCGATGCCGCAGCAGCGACCCGTTCCGGCCCGCTACGCGACCGAAGGCGGCGTCGCCACCATCACGCTCGACCGCGACGCCAAGCGCAATGCGTTCGACGCCGATCTTTCCGATGCCGTCGCCGGCTTCATCCGCCGCGCCGAGGCGGACGGCATGCGGGCCGTGATCGTGCGGGCCAACGACGCGGCGAAAATCTTCTCGGCCGGCCACGACCTGGCCGAGATGGCCGAGCACGGCGTGCAGGACGACGAGGACGAGCCGTTCTGGCGGCTGATCCGCACGGTGCGCGACAGCCCGGTCCCGGTGATCGCGGCGATCGGCGCGCCGGTGCTGGCGGGCGGGGTGCTGCTGGCGCTGGTGGCCGACATCACGCTGGCCAGTCCCGCCGCCACTGCCACCATGACCGCCAACCGCATGGGGGTGCCGTTCCGGGCCGAGGTCTATGCCGTGCTGATGCACGGGCTGGGGCTGAAGCGGGCCAAGGAACTGATGCTGACGGCAGCACCGATGACCGCCGAGGAGTGCCTGCGGGCCGGCCTCTACAACCATGTGCTCGCGCCCGACCGGCTGCTGCCGGCCGCCCGCGAGATCGCCTCGCGGATCGCCGGGATGTCCGCCGAAGGGGTCGCTGCAAGCAAGCGGGCGCTGAACATGCTTGCCTGGGAGCCAGGGCTCGACGAGTCGGATGCAGCCGTGCTGGCTGCCGCCTGGCGCGAGCGGCTTGCCTCGCCCGACCTCGCGGCACGGGTCGGCGCGCTGCTGGCGGGGCTGCGCCGCTGAGTATCGGCGCCCGATGCTGAAGCAGCAGTGCTGAAGCAGCAGTGCTGAAGCGCCTGCTGCAAAGCGCCGTCGTGCAGGCGGCACTGGCGGCGCTGTTCGCCTGGTGGCTCCGGTTCGTGCACCGCACCACGCGCTGGCAGCTCGAGCTTGATCCGGCGACCGGGGCGCTGATGCAGGGCGCGCGGCCGATCATCCTGGCGCTGTGGCACGAGCGGCTGCCGCCGCTGGTCTGCCAGTGGACGCAGTTTCCCGACCCCGCGCGCGGGCCGCGCCAGCCGCTCCATTTCGTGATTTCCGGCCATCGCGACGGGCGGCTGATCGCGGCGATCGCGGCACGCATCGGCGTGCCCTCGGTCGAGGGCTCGACCAGCCGCGGCGGTGCCGCGGCACTGGCGCGGATGCTGGCGCTGCTGGCCAGCGGCGAGGCCTCGGTCGGCATCACCCCGGACGGGCCGCGCGGGCCGCGGCGCATGCCGCAGCCGGGGGTGGTGGCGCTGGCCAAGCTGTCCGGCTGCCCGGTGGTCGCCGCCGGCGCGGCGACGGCACACAACCGCCGGCTCGGCTCGTGGGACCGCATGATGCTGTCGCTGCCGTTCGGCAAGGGCGCGCTGGTGGTCGGCCCGCCGCTTGCGATCGAGCGCGGCGCCGACCAGGCCCAGGCGCTGGCTGCGATCAGGCAGGCGCTGGATACGGTCACCGCCCGCGCCGACAGCCTGGTGGGGATCGTCGTACAATGAGCGTCGTGCGCCGCCTCTGGGCCGGTGCGGCAACGGCGGCCGGGCCGGTGCTGCCGCTGTGGCTCGACCGGCGGGCGGGTCGCGGCAAGGAGTTTCCCGCCCGGCTCGGCGAACGGCGCGGCATCGCCGGCCTGGAACGGCCGCACGGCCCGCTGGTCTGGCTGCACGGGGCCTCGGTCGGCGAAACGCAGTCGGTGCTGCCCCTGATCGCCGCGTTCCGGGCGCTGCGCCCCGACCTTGCGGTGCTGGTCACCAGCGGCACCGCGACCTCGGCCAGGCTGCTCGCTGCCCGGCTCGGCGGCCCGGCCGCCGAGCCGGAGACCTCCGGGGCGCTGCCGGCGACGCCCGGCGTGCTGCACCAGTTCGTGCCGCTCGACCGCCCTGCCTGGGTGCGGCGATTCCTCGCGCACTGGCGGCCCGGCCTCGTGCTGTTCGTCGAGAGCGAGCTGTGGCCCAACCTCATTGCCGCGACCGCCCGCGCCGGCGTGCCCTCGGTGCTGGTCAACGCGCGGATGAGCGCCGAAAGCCAGGCCCGCTGGGCGCTCGCCCCCGGCCTCGCCCGCTTCATGCTGGAGCGGTTCGCGCTGGTGCTGGCGCAGTCCGAGGCCGATGCCGCGCGGTTCCGGGCGCTGGGGGCGGCGCGGGTCGAGGCGCCGGGAAACCTGAAATGGGCGGCACCGCCGCTTCCCGCCGAGCCGGACGAACTGGCCCGGCTGCGGGCCTTGCTGGGGCGAAGGCCGGTCTGGGCGATGGCCAGCACGCACGAGGGCGACGAGGCGATCGCG
>JADYYZ010000378.1 GCA_020853405.1 Acetobacteraceae bacterium | reverse complement strand
GGAGGCAGGAATGGACGATACGATGCGCGAGGCGGCGATCGAGGCGGGCCGCGCGAGTTTCCTCGCCACCACCGGCAGCGTCAGCCCGCGCTACGAGCTGCTTGCAAGGCACGCGCCCGATACCTTCGCCGGCTACTGCATGATGCGCGCCGCCCTGATGCGCGACGTTGCCGATGGCGCGGCATTGCCGCTGGCCACCAAGGAACTGATCTTCGCTGCCCTCGATGCGGTGGTGGCGCAGGCGGACGGCTGCCGGATACATGCCTGCAACGCCATCCGCGCCGGCGCCACGCTGGCGCAACTGGCCGAGGCGATGACGCAGGCGATCATGGTTGGCGGCATCACCGCCTGGAACCTTGCCGGTGCCCAGGCGATGGAGGCGGCCGAGGCGCTAGCGGCGGCCGATCGCGACGCCGGCGCGCGCGGCCAGCCATGACAGCCCGAGGCAGACCAGCAGCACGATCGTGGCGGCGGCGAACACGGTCGGCGTGATCTGGTCGCGCAGGCCAGAAAACATCTGCCGCGGCAGGGTGAACTGGCCGGGGCCGGCGATGAACAGGACCACCATCACCTCGTCGAACGAGACGGCGAAGGCGAACACGCCGCCGGCCAGTATGCCGGGTGCCGCCAGCGGCACGATCACGCGCAGCAGTGCCAGGAACGGCGCCGCGCCAAGGCTTTCCGCGGCGCGCAGCAGCACCGGATCGATGCCGCGCAGGCTGGCCAGCACCGCGACGACGACGAAGGGCGAGGCCAGCACGGCGTGCGCGATGACCAGCCCGCCAAGCGAGCTGCCGATGCCCACCGCGGCGAACGCGAAATAGAGCGCGAGTGCCGCGATCACCGCCGGCACCGTCATCGGCAGCAGGAACATGCTGAGCAGTTTCGGCCGCATCCGAAGCCAAAGCCCGAGCGCCGCGGCCGTTCCCATCGGCACCGCCAGCGCCACCGCGCCGGCACCGACGATGAACGAGTTGCGGGTGGCGGTGATCCAGCGCGGGTCGGTCGCGAACTCGAGGTACCAGCGGGTGCTCCAGGATGACGGCGGGAGCGCCAGGATCTCCGAGCCTGCGAACGAGACCGGCACCACCGCGAGCAGCGGCAGCAGCAGGAACGCCATCACCAGCCCCGCCGCCAGCGCGAGCAAGGCCCGCATCAGCGCGCCACCCGCGGCACGAGCCGCCACAGGAGCGCGAGCGAGACGCCGACCAGCGCCAGCAGCAGCAGCGCGAGTGCTGCGGCCATGCCGAAATTGACCGTCTGGTTGACGTAGAAACTGATCGCGCTTGCCATCATCTGGTCGGACGGGCCGCCGACCAGCGCCGGCGTTACATAGAACCCGGCCGAGACCGCGAACACGGTGACGAACCCGGCCGCGACACCCGGCAGGCTCGCCGGCAGGTGCACCGACCAGATCCGGCGCAACGGCGCGGCACCGAGGCTCGCCGCCGCGCGCGCAAGCCACGGGTCGCTCCGGCTCAGCGCCGCGTGGTTGGCGAGCACCGCGAACGGCAGCATCATGTGCACCATCGCCGTCACCACCGCGAACCTGGTGAAGATCAGCTGCACCGGCGCCTCGGTCAGGCCGAGCGCCAGCAGGGCAGCGTTGACCGGCCCCTCGCGCGCCAGCAGCACGAACCAGGCGGCGGTGCGGACCAGCACGCTGGTCCAGAACGGCACCATCGCCATCGCCAGCCACAGGCGCGCCCGCGCCGGCGGCAGGCGCGCGATGAAGAAGGCGAGCGGCCAGCCGAGGCCAACGCACAGCGCCGCGACCAGTGCCGAAATGCCCATGGTGCGCAGCAGGATGGCCAGGAACACCGGGTCTTCCGCGCGCACCACCCTGCCATCGGGTGCCAGCGAAAGATCGATCGCGCGCAGCAGGTAGCTCGCGCTCACCGGCGCGCTCAGCTGCCGCAGCACCAGCCATGGTTCGGGCGTGGCCCAGAGCGGATCGACCTCCGCCAGCGGCACCGCACCCGCCCGGGCGGTACGGAGCAGCAGCCCGCGCATGCCGCTGAGCTCGAAGTTCGCCCGCCGCGTCAGCCGCCCGAACGCATCGCCGCCGGAAGCGGCGGCGAGTTCGGCGGCGAAGGCACGCTGCACCGAGACCGGCGGCAGGCCGGCGCCGTCCCATTCGCGGATCAGGGGCGCGGTCGCGGGCAGTGCCTCGGCCAGTTCGGCGTTGTCGATGGCGCGCCACAGCAGCAGCGAAAGCGGCAGCACGAACGCGACCAGGATCAGCGCCGAAAGCGGCGCCAGCAGCGCCGCGGCCAGGCCGCGGTGGCGCATCCGCTAGCGCGCCGCCCAGGCGGCGAAGCGCTTCTCGAGATCCTCGCCGTGCTCGATCCAGAACTCGGTGTCGATGAACAGCCCGTGCGCGGCGTTGGTGGCGACGCTGTCGGGGTTGGCAGCACGCAGGTCGGGCCGTTCGCTGAAGGCGCGGTGCGCCGGGCTTGCCGGCCAGATCTTCGCCAGTTCCAGCAGCGGCTCGAGCCCGGTCATCCAGCGGATCATCCGCATCGCATCGGCAAGGCGCGGCCCGTCGGCCACCGCCGCCCAGTAATCGACGCTGTAGAGCAGCGTATCCCAGGTCATGGCGAGCTTCGCGCCCTGCGCCTTCGCCTGCACCACGCGGCCGGTATAGCCGGTGGCGTAGGCGACCTCGCCGCTTGCCACCAGCTGCAGCGGCTGCGCGCCGGCCCGCCAGAACACGAGGCTCGGGCGCACGCGGTCGAGCACGGCGAAGGCACGGTCCTGGCCTTCGCGGGTGGCAAGCACGCGATAGACATCTTCCCGCGCGACGCCATCGGCCATCAGCGCGATCTCCAGCGTCATCTTCGGGCCGCTTCGCATCGCCCGCTTGCCCGGGAAGCGCTGCAGGTCGAAGAACTCGGCGAAGCTGCGCGGGCCATGCGGCGTGCGCGCGCTGTCCCAGAACACCGCCGCCCCCCACGCCACCGCGCCGGCGCCGCATTCCTGAACACCAGCCGGGATGAAGCGATCGCGCCCCATCATCGCCCAGTCGATCTTGGCAAACACGCCATCCTCGCAGCCGCGCGCGAGTTCGGGCGCTTCCACCATCACCACGTCCCACACCACGTCGCGGTTGCGCACCATCGCGTAGATGCGCGCCATCTCGCCGTTGTAGGTCTCGTCCTGCACCGCGATGCCGGTGGCGGCGGCGAAGGGCCGGAACAGCGCCCGGCGCGCCGCATCCTGGAAGCCGCCGCCGAAGCCGACAACGGTGAGCTCGCGCTCGGCCGCGGCCGGCAGCGCCAGCACCAGCCCGATCACGACAGCAAGCGCGCGGATCATCGCAATCCCTCTCTCGATATACTGAGGCGCCGGAAACGGGCGCGCGGCGTGGTGCGCCGGCCCGCCCGTTCGTGCCGATGCCACCCGGCCGGCGACCGCAGGGCCGCCCGCGGGCGACGATGGGCGGCGCCATTGCACGGTGTCAACCGGGCCGCCGCCGCGCTATGCTGCGCGGATGCACGATGATCATGATCATCCGAACGATGGCGATGATGGCCATGCCCACCCCCACCACGGCGCGCCCCCCGATCCGCTGGTGGCACGCACGGCGGCGCTCCGCGAAAGCCTGGTCGGGCGTGGCCTGGTCGATCCCGCGACCATGCAGGCGATCCTCGACCTCTACGAGAAGGAGGTGGGGCCGCACAACGGCGCCAGCGTGGTCGCCCGCGCCTGGACCGATCCCGAATACCTGGAATGGCTGCGCCGCGATGCCACGGCGGCGATCCGCGCCATGGGCTATGGCGGCCGCCAGGGCGAGCACATGGTCGCGGTCGAGAATACACCATCCGTGCACAACATGATCGTGTGCACCCTGTGCAGCTGCTACCCCTGGCCGGTGCTGGGCCTGCCGCCCGCCTGGTACAAGAGCCACGCCTACCGCGCCCGCGCCGTTTCCGAACCGCGCGCGGTGCTGCGCGAATTCGGCGTCGTGCTGCCCGACAGCACCGAGGTGCGGGTGTGGGACAGCACGGCCGAGGTGCGCTACCTGGTGATCCCGCGCCGCCCCGCCGGCACCGAGGGGCTTTCCGAGGCCGAGCTCGCCGCCCTCGTCACCCGCGATTCGATGATCGGCACGGCGGTGATCGCGCCACGATGAACGGTGCGCACGATCTCGGCGGCATGCACGGGTTCGGCCGCGTCGAAGTCGAACCGAACGAGCCGAAATTCCACGCCGCCTGGGAACGCGATGCCTTCGCGCTGACGCTGGCGGCCAGCCTCCACGGGCGCTGGAACCTCGACATGACCCGCTTCGCGCGCGAGAACCGCCCGCCGGCCGAGTACCTGTCGCTGCCCTATTACGGGCTGTGGCTGGCCGGGCTGGAGCGCCTTGCTGCCGGCGCCGGCATGCTGGATGGCAGCGGCCGTTTCGCCGCGGCGCCGACCGCCGCGGCAATGCGCGAGAAGTTCGCTGCCGGCGCTCCGGTGCAGCGCCGGGCGGGGCCGGTTCCTGCCTTCGTGACCGGCGACCAGGTGCGGGTGCTGCCGATGTCGGTTGCCGGCCACACGCGCTGCCCGCGCTATTGCCGCGGCGCATCGGGCACGATCGCTGCCTGTCGCGGCAACCACGTCTTTCCCGACAGCCACGCGCACGGCGCCGGCGAGGACCCCCGCCCGCTCTATACGGTGCGGTTCGATGCCGCCCTGCTGTTCGGCGCCGGCGCCGAGCCGAACAGCAGCGTGATGATCGACCTGTGGGAGCCCTATCTTGCGCGGGCATGAGGCGGCATGGCCATGACCCCGGAAGAACCCTTCGAGGCGCCCTGGCAGGCCGACGCCTTCGCGATGGCGGTGGCGCTGATCGAGGCAGGGCGCATCACGCGCGGGGAATGGGCCGCCTGCCTCGGCGCCCAGCGCGCATCGCACGCCGCCGACGACGGCGCCGGGGGCTACTGGCAGGACTGGCTCGCCGCGCTGGAGACGCTCAGCGCCCGGCTCGCGCCGCGGTGAACTCCAGCATGCTGCCCGCCTCGCGCATGGCGCGGCGGATCGCGATCAGTTTGCGGTCGCGGGCGCGGAACAGGTCCTCGGGGCTTTTTCCGCCCCAGTCGTAATAGCCGCGGCCGCTCATCGCGCCGGTCCGGCCCTCGGCCAGCAACCCTTCCAGCGTCGGGCTGGTCTCTCGCGCCGCGGGCGGGGTGTAGGTGCGGTTGGCAAGGGCGTTCCGCGCCATCGGCAGGCCGGTGAAGTCGGCCTTCATCAGGTGGCCCAGCACCGGCAGTCGCAGCGCCAGCCCGTGGATCACGCTGAGGTCGATCTGCTCGGGCGTCGCGATGCCCTCGTCGATCAGGCGGTTGACCTCCAGCGACAGTGCCGATTGCAGCCGGTTGGCGACGTAGCCGCTGATGAACTTCCCGAACACCACCGGCTGCTTGCCCATCGCGGCGACCAGGTCGCGCAGCGTCGCGACCACCATGGGGTCGGTGTTCGGCCCCGGCACGATATCGACCAGGTCGACGAGGTACGGCGGCGTATACCAGTGCGCGATCAGCGCCTGCGCCTGGCGGCGTTCGGGGATCAGCGGGAACACATCGAGATAGCTCGTGTTGCTGGCGATGATCGTGGCTTCGGGCAGCATCGCGTCGAGCTCGGCATAGAGTGCCTGCTTGGCGTCGGGCCGTTCGACGATCGCTTCCACCACGATCGCAGCGCCGCGAACGGTGTCGGGCAGGCTTGCGTGCGTGCTGATCGCGGCATCGAGGCGTGCCGCGTCGAAACCGTCCGGCGCCTCGCCGCCTTCGATCAGTGTTTCCAGCGCCGCCCGCATCAGCGCCGGCGCCCTGGCAAGCGTGGCGGCGCTGCTGTCGGTCAGCCGCACCCGATGCCCACCCAACGCGAACACCAGCGCCAGGGCATGGCCCATGGTTCCGGCACCCAGCACCGCGATCTCCTGCACGCCAACCTCTCCCCGAACGGTCGTGACCGGGCGCCATCATCGGGGCGGCGGGCAAGGAACGGAAGGGGCGCCGAACAGAAGGCGGCGCTACTCCGGCAGGCCGGCCTTGCGCAGACCCTCGGCGAAGCAGCGTCGGTCCTCCTCGCGCACATAGGGGGCAGCGGCGAGGAACTTCGCGATGGTGAAGCGCGGCTCCAGTTTCAGGAACTTGGCGCGCGCGGCGGCGGCATGGGCGTGCCGCCCGAGCTGGCCGAGGGCGGCCAGGAACGGGCGGTAGTGCGCCGACAGGTTGGGGTGCGCCTCGATCGCCATGCGCCCGAGCGCGATCACCTCCTCGAAGCGGCCGAGCAGCAGCTGCGGCACCATCTCGGTGCCGATGTAAAGATGCGCGTGCGGATCCATCGGCGAGAGCAGTTTCCAGCGCCGGATGCGAACCAGCGCCTCCTCGTGCTCGCCGTGATAGGCGCGCGCAAGGCCGCTGAACACCCAGGCCATCGGCAGGTTCGGGTTCAGCGCAAGCGCCCGTTCGTGCAGCGCGATCGCCTCATCGACCTGGCGATGCAGGTAGCCGCGGACATGGCCGGCGATGGTCAGCGCCCGGGCATCGCGGGGATCGAGCGTGATCGCGCGTTCGGCGAGCTCGCCGGCGCGGCGCATCGCGCCGTCGGGGTCGCGCGCCCAGCCCTGGCCGACCTGGAAGACGTGCCACAGCGCGAACCAGGCGTGGGCAGCGGCATAATCGGGCTCGCGCGCGATCGCCTCCTCGAGCAGCCTGCCCGACTCGCCGAAACTCTTTTCCTCCAGGCGGTGGATCGCCGGAATGGCGCGCAGCAGAAGGTCATAGGCCGCGGAATCGCGCACCGGCTGGGCGGCGGCGCGGCGCGCCTCGATCAGCAGCAGTTCCGGGTCGATGCGGGCGACCACCGCGGCCGCGATCTCGTCCTGCATGGCCAGGATGTTCTCGGCCGCGCGGTCGAAGCGCTGTGCCCAGACCAGCTCGCCCTGGCTTCTGAGGTCGGACAGGCGCAGCGTCACGCGCACCGTGCCCTCGGCGCGCTGCACGGTGCCGGCCAGCAGAAGGTCGAGGTCGAAGCGCGCGCGCAGGCTCTGCTCGTCCTCGCCGCCCTCGGCGAAGCGGGCGAGGCTTTGCGGCGCCACCAGCGGAATCCAGCGGAAGCGCGACAGCGCGGTCGCGATCTCCTCGGCCAGGCCGAGCGACAGGTGCGCATCCTCCGCGCCCGCCCCCAGTGCGCGCAGTGGCGCGACGCCAAGCCGGGCGCCGCGGGTGGAATAGCGGGGCGGCGGGGCGAGCGTGGGTTCGGGCGGCGGCGGCGGGATCGCGCTGCCGCCCTGGATCTGCTCCATCAGCGAGCGTGTCGCCGCGGCGGGCCGCGTTCCCAGCGCGACCGACAGCGCGCGCTCGCATTCCTGGAAGGCAAGGAGCGCGAGGCTTCGTTCGCCGCCGAGCGCGTGCGCGCGCATGATGGCGCGCCAGCCGCCCTCGTGCGTGGGGTCGAATTCGGTCAGCCGCCGGGCGGCGGCCAGCACCTGGCCGGTATCGGTGGCGTGGTCCAGCACGGCTTCCGCGATCGCCCGGCCGCGCGCGGCGAAGTCGGCCCGCGCCTCGGCGAGCCAGCTGTCGAAGGCCGGCGTCAGGCCGGAGAAATCCTCGAGCACCGTGCCCGCGAGCAGGCTCAGCATCGCCGGCGTGGCGGGGCCGCCGCGCTGGAGTTCGGAAACGTCGGTCCAGACGCTGCCGGCGCGCAGCGCGATCGTATCGTCGCGGATGGCAAGGATCGCGCCGGCGTCACGCCCGAGCGCCTCGGTCAGGTCGTGCAGCGCCTGGCGCAGCGAGGCGCGCGCCTGCTCCTCGCCGCGGCCCGGCCAGAGCAGCCCGATCAGCTGCGCGCGCGGCACCGGGCGCGGCATCGCCAGCGCCAGGATCGCCAGCATCGCCTGGCCGCGGCGCGAGCGCGGCAGGGCGCGTTCGCCGGTCAGCCGGCGCGCATCGATCTCGCCGATCAGCCGCAGCCGCAGCGCCGGCCCGGTGGCGGCGGTTTCGCGCGCAGCAAGGCCGAGGATGGTGCCGTGGCGCGCCAGCGACGAGGCTGGCGGTCCGGCCTGGAGTTCATGGATCACCGAGAGGCGCGCGCCCTGTTCCGTTACTCGCGCGCAGGTTAACAGAGAGTACGCCGGCACCGCCATACGGGCAGTCGCCGGGCCAATCGCAACCAGGCAGTGCACCGCTTCGGCTGGCGGGGCGCGACTGCCAGTCGGATCAGGCGGCGGGTTTTCAGATCAGGCGGCGGGTTTTCAGATCAGGCGGCGGGGTGGCGCCAGCGACAGCCTGGCGAGCACGGCGCACGCATCCTCGGTCGCCATGGCGCGGTTCATCGCCTGCACGGCCCGGCGCAGGTCACGGAGCGCCCGGTCGAACTTGATGGTCGGGCGGCCGCAGGCGGCGTCCTCGGCATCCTCGGTGCCGCCGACCGGGTCGTTGTCGCAATAGGCGACCAGGCGCTGGGCCGCCTCCAGCACGTCGAGCAGCACCGGCCCGGCGCGGGTCGAGCCATCAGGCGCGGGCGGGATCAGACGGGCGAGTTCGGCCATGGCACGGGGTCCTTCCAGGGGGGCAGCGGGAGCCTGAGCATCGGGATGCCTGGGCAACGAGGGCGCTGCTTCGGCGTCGGTGGGCGGGGCGGAGTGTGGTTGCTGAAAGGTCAACGCGCACGTGAGTTCGTCGTGATTCGCCGTGATTCGGTGTGATTCGGCGTGATTTCC
>JADYYZ010000377.1 GCA_020853405.1 Acetobacteraceae bacterium | reverse complement strand
TAGCCCCCGGATGCGGGATCGGGCGGCACGCCGACGCCGATGATCCGCACCGTGGCCGGCCATTCTTCCGGGCCCGGTTCGCGCTCGAACCGCTCGGCGAACGCACGGTCCGCCTCGGCGCGCACGTGGTCACCGGCCGCCGCGAACGCTTCGGCGCGATGTCTGAAAAAGAACGGCGCGAATGGCGCGAACTTCAGCAGCTGCGTCAGGTCGCTCGCCGCCCCCGCCACATTGCCGGTGGCCAGCCTGGCGCCGGCGCGGCACTGCAGGGCGGAAGGCTCGGCGGGCCAGTGGCGCAAGGCGCTGTCGCAGTCCTCGATCGCCCTGGCATTGTCGCCCTTGCGCCGCCAGATGATCGCGCGGTTGGTCAGGGCGGCGCACATCGCGCGGCCGGGCGCCAGCCGGCCGCTCTGCAACAGCGCGGTGCAGGCGCCCAGCGCGACATCCGGATCAGCCTGCCCTTCGGCCGCCTTGCCCTCTGCCCACCTCGCGACCTGCTCCCAGACCGCCTCGGCGGATGGGCCGGCAGCCAGGAAGGCGCGCAGCGTGGCGTTGAACCGATCGTTCATCGCACCAATCCGGTGAACAGGCGACCGGTGGACATGGTATGGCGGGCACAAGGATGCGGCCAAGTGATGCGGCGCACACTTGGCAGCGGGTCGGCCGATCGCGCAGGATCAGGCCCGGCCTGCCGTCAGCACGCATCGCCAGAGCCGGCGCCAGCGCCACGCCCGGCGCCGGGACGGCCCGCCGGGTCGGGCCTACAGCGTCTTGTCGGTGGCCATGCCGGCATCGGGCGCCGGCGTCAGCGACTTGATCAGGTCGAACACGCGCTTGCGCACGCTGGGGTCCTGGATGCGGTAGTAGGCGCGTACCAGCTCCAGCGTTTCGCGCCGGTGCAGCGCGTCGTCGTCGAAACTGTCCTGCGGCTCGGCGAAGCCGACGGCACGGCGCACCGCGGCACCGCCGTATTCGCGCGCCAGCGGCTCGGGCATGTCGTCGAAGAAGAAACTGATCGGCACGTCCAGCACGCGAGAGAGATCGAACAGGCGCGACGCGCCGACCCGGTTCACGCCGCGCTCGTATTTCTGGATCTGCTGGAACGTAAGGCCGAGCGACTCCCCCAGCCGCTCCTGGCTCATGCCAAGCAGGGTGCGGCGCAGCCGGATGCGCGCGCCCACATGCATGTCGATCGGGCTGGGCCGCCCCTCTGGCCGTTCCGGCCGCTCGATCGCCTCATCCTGGACCATGCCCACCATTTCCCGCCCTTCGCTTCGGCGGCCCGGCCAGTGCCGGCGCCCCCGCCTGCCTCGGCCGACTGGCGGGAAGGATCAGGGTCGCCCCGCCCTTCCGCGCACCGCCATTTCCCAAGGGAACGTTAACAACACAACCGGAGCGCGTCAATCGGGGATCATGATGGAAGAATTTGTTTAAGCCTTTGCCGTGTCGTCTTTCTTTTTAGATGTCTCCATACCATTGAGTGCAACCTTACGACGAGTCAGCCCGCAGAACAATGCAAACACTGCGAGAGAAGCGGGCAACCATACGCCCGTCTGCGCGAACAGCGTGGGAGGGAGGGGGGCAGGCAAAGGTGCAGCGATCACCCCCGTTGCACCCAGGCCGAGCCGCGCCACCTCGCGCCCACGCGCATCGAACAGCGCCGAGATGCCGGTGTTTGCCGCCCGGGCCAGCGGCAGCCCTTCCTCGACCGAACGGAAGCGGGCCGCCGCCAGATGCTGCCAGGGACCCGAGAGGCGGCCGAACCAGGCATCGTTGGTGATGTTCACAAGCCAGCCCGGCCGGCTGCCCGCGTCCACCACCTGGCCGGGGAAGATCGCCTCGTAGCAGATAAGCGGGCTGAACGCCGGCACCCCGGCGATCCCCGGGTCGATACTGCGCCGGCCGGGCCCGGCCGAGAAATCCATGGTCGCGCGCACCAGGCGCGGCAGCGGCAGCAGATCGCGCAGCGGCACGTATTCGCCGAATGGCACCAGGTGCGCCTTGTCGAAAACGTCGCGCACCACGCCGTTCGCATCCAGTACCACCAGGCTGTTGAAGACGCGCAAAGCCGGCCCACGCTCGACCCGCACGGTGCCCGCGAGCAGCAGCCCACCCTCGGGCAGCGCGGCGGCGGCGGCCTGCTGGGCTGCCGGGTCGCTTGCGAGCAGGTAGGGCGAGGCGGTTTCCGGCCAGATCACGACCATCGTCTCGCCCGGCCCGGCCGCCGGCGCATTCGCGGTCAGCGCCAGATACTTCCGGAAATGCCGGGCACGCAGCGCGTCGTCCCATTTCGCTGCCTGGGCGATGTTGCCCTGGACGATGCGAAGCGCGACCGCAAGCGGCGGCGGCTCGGCCGGCCAGAGCCGCGCAACGCCGGCGGCGCCGCCCGCCGCCAGCAGCACGCAGGCCGCGAAAAACCCCCTGGCGCCGAGAACCGGCAGCGCCGCGACCAGCACGCTCGCCAACGACAGCCCGTGCACGCCGACCCAGGCGGAAATCTGCATCGGCAATGCCGCGAACGCCCAGACGGTGGCGACGAGGTTCCAGGGAAACCCCGTCAGCACATAGGTCCGGGCGAGCTCGCCGAGGCTCCAGGCGCCGGCGAAGGCGAGCACCCGCCGCCATCCGGGCCGCGCCAGAAACGCCGCGATCCCGGCCGGCGCGATGAAGAGCGCAAGCAGGCCGGCAACCGCCGGCACCGCCACCGGAATCAGGAACCAGGCGCGCTCGGCCTCGATGATCAGCGCATCGGTGATCCAGAACAGGCCGGCGAGATGGTGGCCAAGCCCGAACGCGAAGGCGCGAACGCCCGCCGCCCGCCACGATGGCGCCGCCTCGACCAGCACCAGCAGGCCAGGGATCGCAAGCCACAGCAGCGGCACGGCGTGAAGCGGCGGCAGCGCCAAGGCGGCCAGCACGCCAAGCCCGAGCGCGGTCGCGCTGGCGCGCCAGCCGGTGCGGCCGCGCAGATGCCGGGTGATGCGTGCGATCACGCGCGGCGCGGTCAGGCGGCGGAGACGGCAGCCTCGGCCGGTGGGGCCGGGCGTGTCACCCGCACGCGCCGGATGCGCCGGCTGTCGGAGTCGGTGACGCGGAACGCCAGCCCCGAGGCGTGCACGATGGTCTCGCCGCGGCCAGGAATCCTGCCGGCGGCGTGCAGCACCAGCCCGCCCACGGTCTCGACATCGGCGGCGCGCTCCGCCTCGGTCAGCACCTGGCCGAGCTTCGCCTCGAAATCCTCGAGCGGCAGGCGCGCATCGACGTCGAAACTGCCGTCGGCGCGCTCGACGAAGGGCGGCGCGCCCTGCTCGTCGTGCTCGTCGGCGATGTCGCCGACGATCTCCTCGACCACGTCCTCGATGGTCAGGAGCCCGTCGATGCCGCCGAACTCGTCGACCACCAGCGCGAGGTGCGTGCGCTTCAGCCGCATGTCCAGCAGCAGCTCGAGCACCGGCGTGGCCGGCGCGACGAACAGCAGGCGGCGGACGATGGCCGAGAGCGAGAAGTCGGCCTCGCGCCCGACCCAGCCGTACAGGTCCTTGATGTGGACCATGCCGACGACATCGTCCAGCGCCTCGCGGTACACCGGATAGCGGCTGTGCCCCTCGCGCGCGACGAAGGAAAGCGCGTCGGCAAGCCCGGTATCCAGCGGCAGCGCCACGATGTCGGCGCGCGGCACCATGGCATCGGCAGCGGTGGTGCCGCGCAGGTGCAGCACGTTGGAAAGGATCAGGCGCTCGTGCGTGGACAGCGGCGCAGGCTCCGCCTCGCCGCTGCCGGTGCCTTCGGCGCGCTGTTCGATCAGCGCCTCGATCTGCTCGCGCAGTTCGGTATCGGCGTGGCGGCGGCGGCGGACCAGGCGGGCCAGGCGATCGCGCCAGCCCTGCCTGCCGTTGCCGGCCTTGCCGTTGCCGGCCTTGCCATTGCCCACCTTGGCATTGCCCGCCTTGGTGTTGCCGAGCTGGCCGTGCGGCGCGCCGGTCATCGCCGCCGCCACGGGTTGGAAAGGCCGAGCCGGCGCAGCGCCGCCGCCTCGGCGGCCTCCATTGCGCGGGCCGCGCGCGGGTTCGCGTGGTCGAAGCCGGCGAGGTGCAGCACACCGTGCACGACCAGGTGGGCGAGCCGTGCGGCCGCGCTCACGCCTTCGGCGCGGGCTTCGCGAAGCACCACGCGGCGCGCCAGGATCACATCGCCCAGGCCCTGGCGCGACGGGAACGACAGCACGTTGGTGGCGTGGTCGCGGCCGCGGAAACGCGCATTCAGGCCGCGCAGGCTGGCATCGTCGGCCAGCGCGACCGCAAGCCGACCTTGTGCCCGTGCCAGCGCGCGGGCGGCGGCGGCGGCACGGCGCGCGAGCCGCGCGGGCTCGCGCACCGCCCGGCACCAGCCAGGGTCGTCGAGCGAAATCGATACCGCCGCGGGCAGGGGGGGCCGCGGCGGGCGTCTACTATCCGGTTCCATCGCTGTCCTGGGCCGCGCGCCGGGCGCGCGGCGGGTTTGCCTCGCCGGCCTCCTTCCTGGCCAGCGCGCGGGCGTCATACGCATCGACGATGCGCCCGACCAGCGGGTGGCGCACCACGTCGCCATTCGAGAAACGCACGACGGCGACCCCGGCCACGCCCTCCAGCGTTTCCAGGGCGTCGGAAAGGCCCGATTTCTGGCCGGCCGGCAGGTCGACCTGGGTCAGATCGCCGTTCACCACCATGCGCGCGCCCTCGCCGAGGCGGGTCAGGAACATCTTCATCTGCACCGGCGTGGTGTTCTGCGCCTCGTCCATGATCACGAAGGCGTGCGCCAAAGTTCGGCCGCGCATGAAGGCGAGCGGCGCCACCTCGATCTCGCCCGAGGTCAGGCGCTTCACCACCTGGTCGGGCGGCAACATGTCATAGAGCGCATCGTACAGCGGGCGCAGATAGGGATCGACCTTCTCGCGCAGGTCGCCGGGCAGGAATCCCAGCCGCTCGCCGGCCTCGACGGCGGGGCGGGAGAGCACGATGCGCTCGACCCTGCCTGCCTGGAGCATCGCGACCGCCTGGGCGACCGCGAGATAGGTCTTGCCGGTGCCGGCCGGCCCCAGCGCGAACACCAGCTCCTGGCTCGCCATCGCCTCGATGTAGCTGGCCTGGGTGCTGCCGCGCGCCACCACCGCGCCGCGCCGCGTGCGGATCGCCGGCAGGTCGGCCAGCGGCAGGCGGGGGTTGTCGGGGTCGGTGCGGATGCGGCCCTCGCCGGCCATGCGCACGGCACCGTCGACCTCGCCCGGGCCGACCTGCTCCTTGCGCTCCAGCCGGTGATAGAGTGCCAGGATCGCTGCCTGCGCCGCCCGCGCCTGGCCTTCCGGCCCGGCGATCACCATGCGGTTGCCGCGCACCGACAATCGCACGCCGAGCCGCGCCTCGATCCGCGCCAGATGCTGGTCGTGCTGGCCGAACAGCGATGGCAGCAGGGCATTGTCGCGAAGTTCGAGATAGAGCGTCGCGTGCTCGGCCGGGGTGGTGGGACCCTGGGCAGCGGGAAGGCTCCTCATGCGGCGTTCGGCTCCGGGTAGTGGTCCTTTGCGGTGGGTCGGCCGGCCAGCGAGTTGGTGCCGACTGCCTCGATGCGGACGGGGCTTTCCTGCCCGATCAGGCAGGCCGGGCCCGGCATGTGCACCGGCTGCAGCCAGGGCGTGCGGCCGGAGACCTGGCCCGGGTGGCGGCCGTGCCCGGTCCACAGCACCCTGACCTCGCGGCCCAGCATGGCGGCGTTGAACGCCCGTTGCTGGGCGGAGAGCAGCGCCTGCAGTTCGGCGAGCCGGCCGGCCGCGACCTGGTCGGGCACCTGGCCTGGCATCAGGGCAGCCGGCGTGCCGGGGCGGGCGGAGTAGCGGAAACTGAAGGCGGAAGCGAAGCCGACCCGCCGCACCAGCGCAAGGGTTGCCTGGAAATCGGCATCGGTCTCGCCGGGGAAGCCGACGATGAAGTCGCTGGACAGCCCGATGTCGGGCCGGGCGGCGCGCAGCCGCTCGACGACCGCGAGGTAGGCAGCGACGCCGTGGCGGCGGTTCATCGCCCGCAGCACGCGGTCCGACCCCGACTGCACCGGCAGGTGCAGCCAGGGCATCAGTTTCGGCTCGTCGCGGTGGGCGGCGATCAGCGCATCATCCATCTCCAGCGGGTGGCTGGTGGTGTAGCGCACGCGCAGCACGCCCGGGATCGCCGCCACCGCGCGGATCAGCGCAGAGAGGCTCGATGGCGCGCCATCCTCGCCGGCGCCGTGCCAGGCGTTCACGTTCTGGCCGATCAGCGTGATTTCCCGCGCTCCCGCCGCCACCAGCCGGCGCGCTTCCGCCAGCACCGCCGCCATCGGCCGCGAGATCTCGGCGCCCCGCGTATAGGGCACCACGCAGAAGGTGCAGAACTTGTCGCACCCTTCCTGCACGGTCAGGAAGGCGCTCACCCCCTGCGGTGAGGCGGCCTCGGCCAGCCGGTCGAACTTCTCCTCGGCGGCGAAGTCGGTCTCGATCGCGGCGCCGCCGGCGCGCGCGACGCGGGCCACCATTTCCGGCAGGCGATGGTAGGATTGCGGCCCGGTGACCAGGTCGACGAACGGCGCGCGGGCAAGAATTTCTTCGCCCTCGGCCTGGGCGACGCAGCCGGCCACCGCGATCAGGAATTTCCGCCCCGATGCCTCGCGCCCGGCCTTGATGGCGCGCAGCCGCCCCAGTTCGGAAAACAGTTTCTCGGCCGCCTTCTCGCGGATGTGGCAGGTGTTCAGGATCACCATGTCGGCCGCCTCGGGCGTCTCGGCGGGGGCGAACCCGAGCGGGTGCAGCAGCGCCGCCATGCGCGTGCTGTCATAGACGTTCATCTGGCAGCCCCAGGTGCGCACGAACAGGCGGCGCGGGGTGGCGGCGGTCGGTGCGGGGCGGCTGGTCATATGGCCGGCAGATGGCCCTGGCCTCGTCCTGCGCCAAGGGCCGCCGCACGGCGGCACGAGCCCTGCCGATCGGTTCTGGTCGGGCAGGCTGGCGCGCGGCTTCCCTTGCGCCGGCGGCGCGGAGCCGGCGGGCTGCCCGGACGATGGGCGCTCAAAACTCGCAAGCCGTCTTCATCCGGCGCAAGCTACGCCACGCGCCGGCCCGCCCTGTCAAGCATCGTCTCAAGCATCTCGCATGTCCGGCCCGTCGGCCGGGGTGCTGGCGGCCGATGGCGCCGCCTCGTCACGCCCGGTCCGCAGCCGGGCCGCGCCGTCGGCGATGATCGCGAATGTCAGGTCGGCCAGCGCCTTGCGGCTGGAAACCGCGCGCACGTCGATCGGCGGGTGGAACAGCACGCTGGCCCGGCCGTTCGGCTCGGCGGCGATCCGCACGGCGTGGCTGCCGATATCCATGTCGCCATACCAGGCGAAGTGGAACCGCAGCTTGCGCGACAGCGGCAGGCCGTTCAGCCGGTCATAGACCAGGCTCACCGGCTGCACCGACATTGCCGGCCCGTTCGGGTCGATGGCGCCGAACAGCGCGCTCCGGAACGGAAGCACCCGGGCACCGTCGCTGGTGGTACCCTCGGGGAACAGGATCACGCTGGCACCTTCCGAAAGCCGCAGCGCGATCTCGCCTGCCTCGCGGCCGGTGGCGCTGCGCCGGCGGCTGACGAACACGGTGCGGCCGAGGCGCGCGACGGTGCGGATCAGCGGCCAGGTGCCGACCTCGGCCTTGGCGACGAAGGCGGCCTCGAGCACCGAGCCCAACACCAGCACATCGAGCCACGAGGAATGGTTGGAGACGAATACCACCGCCCGCCCCGGCGGGTGCGGCTCCGGCCTGCCGACGATGCGCACGGAAATGCCGATGATCACGCAGTTCAGCCAGTGATAGAGGCGGCCGAACCTCCTGGCCGCCCCCCAGCGCCCGCTGATCCGGCCGGCGATGACGAACACCAGCTGCACCGGAATCGCCAGCAGCGCCCACAGCACCAGCGCCGACAGCCTGAGCACCGCGCGGGTCCATCCGCCCGGCCCGCGCACCCGGACCGTGCGGAACTCCTCCTCGGCCGCGCGTTCGGCCTCGGCCAGCCGCGCGCGCCAGTTCTCGCCGGCGGGCGGGCGCAGCAGGCGGGTGCGCCGGCGCGACCGCCTGGCCTCGGCGGCCGGGCCGGGGCCGTCCTGGGGTGCGGGCCCGATCATGCTCGGGCGGGCGGGTCGCGGCGCGCGGTCAAGCGGGGTTCCTCCGGGCGGGCGCGGTTAGCAGGTTTGCGCGAAACCGGCCACCGCGCGAGGATGCGCCCATGCCATACCGTCGCACCCTGCTCGCCACCTCGCTGCTGGCAGCACCGCTGCTGCTGGCACGCCCCGCCCGCGCCCAGGAATGGAAGCCCGACCGGCCGATGCGCCTGGTGGTGCCGTTCGCACCCGGCGGCGCGCAGGACGTGATCGGGCGGCTGTTCGCCAAGGTGGTCGGGGAGAAGCTCGGCCAGCCGATCGTGGTCGACAACCGCGCCGGCGCCGGCGGGCTGCTGGGCGCCGAGGCGGTGGCGCGCGCCGCCCCCGACGGCACCACCCTGCTGCTGGCCACCGCTGGCCAGCTGACCATCGCGAAAGCGCTGGGCAGGCGGATGAGCTACGAGCCGATGGCGGATTTCGCGCCGATCAGCCACGTGCTCGATTCGCCCCTGGTGCTGCTGGTCGGCCCGGCGCTGCAGGTCAACGACGTCGCCGGGCTGATCGCCGCGGCGCGCGCGGCGCGCGACCCGTTCAACTACGCCTCGACCGGGCTGGGCACCAACACCCACCTGCTGGGTGCCGAGTTCGCCCAGCGCCTGGGCATCGAGATGGTGCACGTGCCCTATCGCGGCGCGCAGCCGGCCTTCAACGACCTGATCTCGGGGGCGGTACAGTTCATGTTCGTCACCGCGCCCTCGGCCTTGTCGTTCCAGGGCGGGCCGCTGCGCATCCTGGCGGTGACCACGCGCACCCGTTTCCCGCCGCTGCCCGACACCCCGACCATGATCGAGGCGGGTGTCGCCGATTTCGAAGCCAGCGTCTGGACCGGCATCTCGGCGCCGGCGCGCACGCCGGCACCGGTGATCGCGAGCCTGAACCAGGCCTTCAACGGCGCGCTGGCCGAGCCCGAGCTGAGATCCCGGCTCGACGTGCTGGGCGCGGTGGCCGTCGGCAGCACGCCGGACGCCTTCCGCCAGCTGCTGGATGCCGATCTCGTGCGCTGGTCGGCGGTGACCGCGCGCGGCAAGATTTCGATGGAGTAGCAGATCATGCGGCTTGCGATCCTGGGTGACGGCGCGATCGCGCGCGGTTCGGCAGCGCTTGCGGTGTCGCGCGGCCATGGCGTGGTGCAATGGTCGCGCGGCTTCAAGGCGGGCGGGCAGAAGACCCTGCATTGCGAGGGCGCGCTCAAGGGCGATTTCCCGGTCAGCCTGGCGGCCGGCCCGAAACAGGCGCTCGACGGCGCCGATGCCGCCGCGATCATCGTACCGGCGAACGGCCATCGCTTCGTCATGGAGGCGATCGCGCCGCACCTTGCCCCGGGCGTGCCGGTGCTGGTGATCGCGGCCGCTTCGCTTTCGCCCACCGTGCTCACGAAACTGACGGGCGGGCGCAACCCGGTCGCCGCACTCGGCACCACGCCGGTGACCGGGCGCACCGCGGGCGAGGGCGTGCGCATGACGGGCATCCGCCCCCGCGTCGGCGTTTTCGGCGGCCCCGCGATGCTGGCGCTGGCGGAGGCGCTGTGGGGCGAGGGCCACTTCGACGACGCGCCCGACCTGATCGCCGCGGCGCTCTCCAACATCAACCCGATCGCGCACCTGGCGATCGCGCTGTGCAACGTCACCCGCATCGAACACCGCGAGAGCTGGCCGCAGTACGGCAACATGACGGTGGCGGTCTGCCGGCTGATCGAGGCGCTCGATGACGAGCGCCAGGCGCTGGCCCATGCCTATGGCACCTCGATACCGACAGCCAGGCAGCATTTCGTGCGCAGCAACGCCACCACCGCTCACGACCTTGCCGGCATGACGGCGGAAATCCAGGCGCGCGGCGGCGGCGTCAACGGCCCGACCGACATGGATACCCGCTACATCCTCGAGGACGTGCCGTTCGGCCTGGTGTTCTACCAGTGGCTGGCGCGGCACAAGCGCGTGGCGCTGCCGCTGACCGATGCCTCGGTGGCGCTGGCGTCGGCGCTGTGGGGGCGGGACCTTGCCGCGATGAACGACCTGATCCCGCTGCTCGACCCGCCCGGCTGAGGCCGGTGCCGCCGGGCCGTGCCCCGCGCGATGGTTGCGCGATGGCGCCGCCTGCCGACACCACACCGCCGCCCGGCGCCGCCTCGATCGCGCGGGGTGCCGCCCGGCTGCTCGCCCGCATGGGCATGGCGGTGCTGCACGAGGTGGTGCTGCCGGACGGGCGCCGTGCCGACCTGCTGGCGCTTGGCGCGGGCGGCGATTTCTGGGTGATCGAGGTGAAGTCGGGCGCGCGCGACTTCCTGGCCGACGCCAAATGGTCCGACTATCTGGCGTTCTGCGACCGGCTGTGCTTCGCGGTGGACGAGGCGTTCCCGCAGCCGCTGATCCCCCGCGAGGCAGGGCTGATGGTGGCCGATGCGTTCGATGCCGTGCTGCTGCGCGATCCGCCGCGCACGCCGCTTGCGCCAGCGCGCCGGCGGGCGCTGACGCTGCGTTTCGCGGTGCTGGCCGCGCGCAGGCTGGAGGCCGCACGCGATCCGGCGGGAGCTGCCGGACGGCGCGCGGCCCTGGCTGGTCTGTAGCGCCCGCGACCCGCTTCCGACCGGTCCTTGTGCTCGGTCGGGGCCGGCATTTCAGCGCCAGCCGTCCCCGAGCCGGCTGTCCAGCCGCCGCGCCGCCTGGATGCGGGCGGACAGCTCGGGCGAGGCGCCGATATCGGCAAGCTCGCGCGGTGCGAGCCGCGCGAGGTCGTTCAGGGTGCGGCGCAGCCGCACCGCCTCGGCAAAAGCGGCAAAGGGAACGCCAAGCGCCTGGCCGGCGCGGGCCAGGAATCCCGGCCTGTCGGTCGCTGCGGGGATGTCGAGGTCCTCGTAGACAATGTGGCGGGGCATGATCGGTCTCCGTTCGCTGTGCCCGGGCCGGAATGGCCCGGAATGACGCGCGGAAGGATCGGTGCCGCCTGTTGCGGCACTGCGTCGCAACAGCCGCGGGCTGTCACCAATGTTTCAGCCACCCGCCGCCGGCGGCCATGCTGGCCCGCGCGCGGCGCAGGCCCGCCGCTGGCCTGGGCCGGCGCGTGCCTTGGTCTGGCACGGCGCTCGCATTGCCCTGCGTGCCATGCTGATCCCAGCCCAGGCCGCGCTGCTGCGCCACGCCCAGGACCTGCCCGCCGGCCTCGCCGCCCCGCGTGGCGAGGCACGGCTGGACTCGGGCCGCCCGCCTGCCGCCGGCGGCGCCGTCGAGCGCCGCCGCGAGGCGGTGCTGCCGCCGCTGGCCGAGGGCCAGTACGAGCCGCAGCCCGCGACCATCACCTTCTCGCAGTTCCTGTCCGGCCTGAACCCGCTGCAACATCTGCCGGTGGTGGGCATGGTCTACCGGGCGATCACCGGCGACGTGCCGCCGACGGTGATGCGCGTGGCCGGCGGCTTCCTGCTCGGCGGCCCGGTCGGCGGGATCATCACCGCGGTCAGTGCCGCGGCGGAGGAGATCTTCAACCGCTCGATTGCCGGAACCGACCCGGACGCGCCGGCCGCCCAGCCCGCCCAGGCAACCGCGGTCGCCGCCGCGGTCCCGCCTGCGGCGACACCTGCCGGGGTGCCGGCTGCACCTGTGTCCGGCGCGCCCGCCGCCGAACCCGTGATCGCTGCCCCTGCTTCGATCCGGCACGTGGCGCCGGCCGGCGACGCGGGCGAGCGGCTGGCCCGGCTGCGCGCCGCGGGCGACCTCTATACCCGCCACATGACCCCGGTCGCGCTGCCGCACCCCTCGCCCGGGCTGCGGCCGCCGGAGAACCGGGTCGCGGGCGGTTGAGCCGCAGTCAATTTCCCTGCGTGCCCCCCCCCTGCGGCGGCGGGTTCGCGCCAACGAATCGCGATTCGCGCGCCTCGCGTTGACTGCGCCGGCCTCACTTCCCATGGTGTAGGCATGGGTGCGGGCCGCCGGTTCCGGGCAC